>NZ_BAAAZP010000104.1:0-60191 GCF_039536965.1 Nonomuraea antimicrobica
CGCCGCGGCGGCCAAGCGACGAGCGGCGGCGGCAGCGCGGCGCGCGGCGGCGGCCAGAAACCGGGCCGCAGCCGCGCGCAGGGCGGTGACCAGGCGCGCGAGCAGGCCCAAGACCACGGTCAGGCATCGGCCCGCCGTCCGTCCGACCAGTCGCAGGGCGGTCCAGCGGCAGTCGCCGCCCAAGGCTCAGCGCAATCCGCCGAACACCGGCCAGACTCAGTCGCGCGGGCTGACCGACGCGCAGAGACGCTCGATCGATGAGCAGTTGGGGAGGGTCCATCCCACCAGTTCGCACCAAGGGAGCAGCCGGAGCGCAACCGAGTGGATTGCTGACCAGGGCACCGGGCACGGCCCGGCCTCCAAGGCATACGCCTCGGACTTCCCGGCCAGCAAGAAGAAGGGAATGACGATCGCCTGGCGCATCTGGCAGATCTTCAGAGCGCCGCCTGGCCCTCCCAACTAGAGCGACGGGAGTCAAGCGTGACACGGCGTAGCCAAGGTTAGTCGAAAGAAGAACCGGAGCCCCCGTCCGAACGGTGTCGATCAAGACCACCGTTCGCGGCGGGGGCTCCGTCAGCCGTTGAGCTGGGAGGAGAGGAGGCGGGTGTAGACGCCGTCGGTGCCGAGCAGCTCGGCGTGGGTGCCGGCCTCGGCGATCCGGCCCTCGTCCAGGACGATGACGCGGTCGGCGGTGCGGATGGTGGACAGGCGGTGGGCGATGACCAGCGTGGTACGGTCGCGCCTGGCCGCGGTCATGGCGGCGGCGACCTCCCGCTCGCTCTCGGCGTCGAGGTTGGAGACGGCCTCGTCCATGATGAGGATGGGGGAGTCCTTGAGCAGGGCGCGGGCGATGGCGATGCGCTGGCGCTGGCCGCCGGACAGGCGGGCGCCGAGCTCGCCGGGCAGGGTGTCGTAGCCGTCGGGCAGCCCGGTGACGAACTCGTGGGCGTGCGCGGCGCGGGCGGCGGCCTCCACCTCGTCGCCGGTGGCGTCGGGGCGGCCGAGCCGGATGTTGTCGCGCAGCGAGACGTTGAACAGGTAGACGTCCTGGGGGACGAGCGTGATCAGGCGGCGCAGGTCCTCCTGGGGGAAGTCGCGCAGGTCGTGGCCGCCGATGGTGATGGCGCCGGAGGTGACGTCCCACATGCGCATGAGGAGGCTGGCGCAGGTGGACTTGCCCGCGCCGGAGTGACCGACCAGCGCCACCGTCTCGCCGGGGGCGAGGTCGAGGGTGAGGCCGGTGAGCGCCTCCGGCAGGTCGGGGCCGTAGCGGAAGCGGACCCGCTCGAAGCGGACGCGCGGCTCGACGGGGCCGGGCGGCGGGGCGCTGACGCGGTCGGTGACCGGGGCGGGCGTGGTGAGGATGGTCATGATGCGGTCGCCGGCGGCGACGACGAGGTTGAGGTCGCGGGCCACGTCGGTGACGGCGATGACGGGCGCGAACGTGGTGGCGGCCAGGACGACCGACACCGGGAACAGGGCGGGTTGCAGGCTGCCCGCCGAGGTCAGCAGGGCCGCGGTGACGAGGACGGCGAGCAGCCCGAGCGTGGTGGCGGCGTTGGTGACGGCGTGTTCGAGTCCGGAGCGGCGGCCGTGGGCGAGTTTGGCGTCCAGGAGGCGCCGGTCGTGTTCGGCCAGTTGGTCGAGCTGACGGGGCCCGGCGCCGGAGGTGAGGAGTTCGCGCAGGCCCTGGAGGGTGTCGACGGCTTCGGCGTTCAGCTCGCCGAGCTGGGCGCGCAGCCGCACGCCCTGGGCGGCGGCGCGCTTGCGCAGCCAGGCGGGCAGGAGGGCGAGCAGGATCAGGGCGGGCGCGAGGGCCGCGGCGAGGGCGGGGTGGAAGACGGCCAGCGCGGTCAGCGCGGCGACGGGGACGGTGACGGCGCTGATGAGCGGGCTCAGGGTGTGGGCGAACCACAGCTCCAGTTGTTCGACGTCGGAGATGGCGGTGGAGCCGAGGTCGCCGGAGCGGCGCTGGAGCAGGTAGCCGGGGGCGAGGCGTTCGAAGGCGGCGTACACGCGCCCGCGTACGTCGGCCAGCACCCGGAAGGCGGCCACGTGGGCGAGGTACGACTCCAGCCACGGAGTGAGGGCCAGGAACGGAAGCAGGAGACCCAGGACGATCAGGCCGCCACGCAGGTCTTCCTGGCCGGCTCCGGTGATGGCCCGGCTGACGACCCAGGCGCCGACGGCCGCGGAGGCGAGCACGACCAGGTGGTGGGCGATGCCGCTGGCGATGGCGGTCAGCAGCAGCGGCCGATGCGGGCCGAGCAGCGCCAGGATCGGACGGAAGCGCGACCCGCCGGGACCGGCGAGCGCGACGGCGGCGGCGGTCATCGGGCGCCTCCAAAGCGTCGGGGGATGGCGGTCATCGGGTGGCTCCGAGGCGTCGGGGGACGGCGGTCATCGGGCGGCTCCGTTCTGGGCGGCGACCAGGCGGGCGTAGGCGCCCTGGCCGGCCAGGAGCTCGCCGGGCGGTCCGGCCTCCTGGATACGGCCGTCGGCCATGACGATGACCCGGTCGGCGGCCTGGACGGTGGAGAGCCGGTGCGCGATCATCAACGTGGTCCGGCCGCCGGACAGGGTGTCGAGCGCGTGCTGGATCGCCGACTCGTTGGCGGCGTCCACGGCCGAGGTGGCCTCGTCGAGCACGAGGATGGGAGCGTCCTTGAGCAGGGCGCGGGCGATGGCGATGCGCTGGCGTTCGCCGCCGGAGAGCTTGAGTCCGCGCTCGCCGACCACGGTGTCGTACCCGTCGGGCAGGGCGGTGATGAAGTCGTGGGCGCGGGCGGCGCGGGCGGCGGCTTCGAGCCGGTCGCCGCTCGCGTCAGGACGGGCGAGCGCGAGGTTGCGGCGGACGGTGCCGTGGAAGAGGTAGGTGTCCTGGGAGACCACGGCGACCAGGGCGCGCAGCCGGTCGAGGGGCAGGTCGCGGACGTCGACGCCGTTCACGGTGATGCGCCCGCCGGAGGCGTCGAAGAAGCGCAGCAGCAGTGAGGCGACGGTGGTCTTGCCCGCGCCCGAGCGGCCGACGAGCGCGACCCGTTCGCCTGGCGCGATGTCGAGGGAGAAGCGGTCGAGGGCCGGGCGCTCACGCCCCGGGTAGCCGAACGTGACGTCGTCGAAGGTCAGCGAGGGCGGCCCGGTCAGGCCGAGCGGGGTGGCGCCCTGCTCGGGCTCGGGGGCGTCGAGGATCTCGAAGACGGCCTTGAGCGACGGGACGGCGTTGTAGCTGGCGTGGTAGGCGGCCTCCAGCTCCTTCAGCGGCCGGAAGCTCTCGGCGGTGAGCAGCAGGATGATCAGCAGCTCGGTGGCGGTCAGCTCCCCGGCGGCCAGCCGCAGCGCGCCGGCGCCGAGGGCGACGGCGGTGCCCAGGCCGATGATGAGCGCCACGCCGCCGACGTAGCCGATGACGATGGCCATGAGCCGGATCGAGTCGCGGGAGAACCGCTCGGCCAGCCGGCCCAGCTCGGCGCCGCGCCGGCCGCTGGCGTTGAACGCCTTGAGCGTGGCCATGCCCTGCAGCGCGTCGAGGTTCTCGGCGTACAGGCCCTTGTAGCCGCGGAACCAGGCGGCGTTGCGCTCGCGCAGCACGCGGTCGGACAGCAGGGGCAGCACGGGCAGGAGCAGGGCGCAGGCCAGCACGACGGCGCCGACCAGGGGGTCCAGGGTGAACAGGTACGCGGTGACCGCGATCGCGCCGATGACCGCGGCGATCACCTGGGGCAGGAACCTGCCGAGGTAGGCGTCGGCGGTCTCGACGCCGTCCACGATCGTGGTCTGCGCGGAGCCGGTACGCCCGCGCTGGGCGTGGGCGGGGCCGAGCCGCAGCAGCTTGGCGGTCAGGCGGCGGCGCAGCTCGGCCTTGACCGCGCCCGAGGCCCGCAACGCGGCCGACTCGCGCACGGTCAGCGCGGCGCTGCGGACGAGTTGCAGGACCACGACCCCGGCGACGAGCCAGACGATCGAGCCCGCGCCCCGGCCCGCGAAGATGCGCGACAGTGCCTGGGCGACGAGCACGCCCTGGCCGACGTAGGTGGCCGTGATGGACAACAGCAGCAGGACGAGCCCGGCCAGCCGCCACCGGATCCGGGGCGACAGTGCCAGCAGTCGCGAGATCACCGCTCCTCCTTGAGGCGTTCGAAGACGAGCTGGGTGCGGTGTACGGCGCGCACGCCGTACACCTCGGAGATCAGGTCGGGGGTGAGGATCCGGCCGGGCGGCCCGCCGGCCACGATGCGGCCGGCGCTCATGACGTAGAGGCGGTCGCAGAACGCGGCGGCCTGGTTGAGGTCGTGCAGCACGGCCAGGGTGGCGATGCCCAGTTCGCGCACCAGGTGGAGGAGCTCCAACTGGTGCCGGATGTCGAGGTGGGAGGTGGGCTCGTCGAGCAGGAGCAGGCGGGTCCGCTGGGCCAGGGCGCGGGCGAGCAGGACCCGCTGCTTCTCACCGCCGGACAGGGTGGCGAAGACGCGGCCGGCGGCGCCGGCCAGGCCGACGCGCTCCAGCGCCCGTGCGCACAGCTCCTCGTCCGTACGGGCGTCCGCCCGGTACGGGGTACGCCCCATGGAGACGATCTCGGCCACTGTGAAGTCCAGGTCGGCCGGTGTCTCCTGGGCGACCACGGCGATGCGCCTGGCGGCCTGGCGGGCGGGCAACCGGTGCACGTCGTCGCCGTCCACGGTGATGAGCCCGGCCGAGGGCCGCAGCGCCCGGTAGATCGAGCGCAGCAGCGTGGACTTGCCGCAGCCGTTCGGCCCCACCAGGGCGACGAACTCGCCGTCGTCCACCAGCAGGTCGGCCTCGTGCACGATGGCGGCGCCGTCGACGCCGACGGACACGCCGCGCAGGTCGAGCCTCACTGGACGCTCACCGCCCGGTCCGCGGAGCGGCGGCGCAGCAGCCACAGGAAGAACGGCACCCCGAACAGCGCGGTGACGATGCTGAGCGCCAGCTCCTGCGGCGCGTTGACGGTACGCGCGGCGATGTCCACGAGCTGCAGGAACACCGCGCCGAGCAGCGCCGTCACCGGGAGCACCCGGCGGTGGTCGGCGCCGACGAGCAGCCGGGCGGCGTGCGGCACGATCAGCCCGACGAACGCGATCGCCCCGCTGGTGGCCACCAGCACGCCCACCAGCAGCGAGGTCAGCACGAACAGGCCCAGACGGAAGCGGTTGACGTTCACGCCGAGCGAGACGGCCGTCTCCTCCCCGGCGGCCAGCGCGTTCAGCGGACGGTGCTGCAGCAGCAGGTACGTCACCCCGGCGACCAGGACGACGGCCGGCAGCGGCAGCAGGTGCCAGCGGGCCCCGCCCAGGCTGCCCATCAGCCAGAACAGCACCTGCTGGGCGGCCCGCCCGCTCTGCGCCAGTTGCAGGACGAAGCTGTAGGCGGCCTGGAACAGGTACGCCAGCGCCACCCCCGCCAGCACCAGCCGCGACGGGGTGATCCGCCCCGACCGCTGGGCCAGCGCGTACACCAGGCCCAGGGCCAGCAGCGACCCGGCGAAGGCGGCGGCCGACAGCGACACCCCGCCCAGCGCCGAGGCGCCCAGGATCAGCACGAGCACCGCCCCGAACGAGGCCCCCGAGGAGACGCCGAGCAGGAACGGGTCGGCCAGCGGGTTGCGCACCAGCGCCTGCAGCACCGCTCCGACCACCGCCAGCCCGGCCCCGACCAGGAGCGCGAGCAGCGCGCGCGGCAGCCGGAACTCCCACACGATCTGCTCCTGCACGGACGTCCACGTACGCGGCACCGCGTCGGGGACGACGCGGTCGGCGACGATGCCCCACGCCTCGGGCAGGGCGACGTGCACCGCGCCGATGCTCACCGCCAGCCAGGTCGAGGCGACCACGGCCACGGCCAGCGAGACGACGAGCACCACGAACCGCCCGCCGCGCCGGCGTGGCGGGGTCGCGGCGCTGACCGGCGGAGCCGAGGTCAGGCCCTCCCGGGTCTCGCTGGTCATCCGGCGAACGCGTCGGGGTGCAGGAAGCGGGCGATGTCGGCGACGGCCAGGAGGTTGCGGTAGCCGGGGTGCTGGGCGGCCACCGGAAGCGCGAGGTAGCGCTGCTCCTTGGCGGCCGGGCTGTTCCTGGCGATGGCGAACGCCTCGGCGGCCTTGGCGGGGGAGCTGGGCATGTCCTCGCCGCGCAGCGTGGCGTAGTCGCTGACCAGGAGGGCCTCGGGCTGGGCGGCGCTGATCTCCTCGGCGCTGACCTCGGTGTAGTCGCCCTTGACGGCGGCCAGCACGTTCACGCCGCCCGCCAGGGTGATCATCTGGTTGGTGATGCCGCTGCCGCCGTACGCGTTGACCGGGCCCTTGCCGCCGTCGGTGGCCAGCACCTTGACGGGGGTACGGCCCTCCACGCGCTTCTTGACGTCGTCGAGCCCGCCCCGCAACTCGGCGACCAGCGCCTCGGCCCGGTCGGAGACACCGAAGATCTTGCCGAGGTTGCGCAGGTCGGTGTAGGTGTCATCGATGGTGAACTGGAGCACCTCCTCGGGGCCGCACCAGCCGCCCAGGATGTACACCGGGGTCCCGGCGGTGTTCAGCTCGTCCACGGTGGCGTAGCCGCCGGCGGCGTCGAAGCTGGCCATGGCGTTGTCCAGGACGAAGTCCGCGCCCTGGGCGAGCATGACCTCCTTCTGCGGCAGCATGATCGTGTCGGAGATCTCCGGGATCCGGTCGTACTGCTCCCGCTGACCCGGCAGGAACGGGCTCTCGGAGAAGTTCGTCCGGCCGGCGATCCGGTCGGCCAGGCCGAGGGCGAGCAGGGTCTCCAGGGCCGGGTGATAACCGGTGACGACCTTGGCGGGCGGCCGGTCGAAGGTGAGCTTGCGCCCGCAGTTCTCGATCGTGACGGGGAAGCCGGTCTGCGGGGCCGCCGCCTGTCCGCCGGGCCGGGCGGGCTCCTGGGCGGCGGGCGCCGGTGCGCAGGCGGCCAGCGACAGGGCCGCCACCAGGACGAGCAACTTTCTCATGATCCGGCTACCGCCTTGAGCAGCGCGCTGTCGCGAACGGTCGGGATGGCTGGGGCAGGACGGGGCGGGCGGCTCATGCGGTGAGTCTCCGGAGGTGAAAGGCCAGATGATCGTGTAGCGAGAAACACCTCATTTTGCATATATGTCGCAATTGCTAGCAAGTCGCATCTGGCTGCCGGGTGGTGACGCGCTGCCCTGAGCCCTCCGTGGGCTGGGGAACCATCGGCCACATGGTGCCCGTACGCCGCAGGAGTCAAAGTTTCTCCCGCTTTGACGGAAAATGAAGCTCCGCCAACGCAGGCTTGACGTCCGATTAACCCCCAGGCCGGGACCACTTCGTAGCATTGCGGTCAATGGCAAAAATGCTCAAGAGACTAGCCGGGCAGGCCCTGGTGGCCGCCCTGGTTCTCGGTGCCTGTGCCGCCGGGGTGAGCGGGGCGGCGGTGCTGAGCCGCGACGACGACCCGCCGAAGCCGCCGATCGCCGAGTCGATCTCCGGATCCGGTTCGAGCGCGCAGGAAGGCGCGATGGACGCCTGGCGCGCCGAGTTCCACCGCATCCATCCCGACCTGGAGGTGCAGTACAAGTCCAGCGGGTCGGGCGCCGGGATCGACGACTTCATCAGCGGCAGAACCGCGCTCGCCGGGTCCGACGTCGCGATGCGTCCCGACGAGCAGGTGCGGGCGAACCGCCGCTGCGGTCGCCGCGCCGTCCACCTGCCCATGGTCGTGGGCCGCATCGCGCTCGCCTACAACCTGCCGTCCGTGCCCGACCTCCGGCTCTCCCCGGCCACCGCCGCGGGCATCTTCGGCGGCCGGATCACCAGGTGGGACGACCCGCGGGTCGCCGCGGAGAACCCCGGCGCCCCCCTCCCGCGCACGCGCATCCGTCTCTTCCACCGCTCGGACGACTCGGGCACCACCCACAACTTCACCGCCTACCTCAAGGCGGCGGGCCGCTGGCCGCACGAGCCGTCCAGGAAGTGGACCGGCAAAGGGAAGGGCGTCGCGATGTCCGCCGGGGTGATCGACGCCGTCCGGGACACCAAGAACTCCATCGGATACGTCGAGTACGGCCTCGCCACCAACGCCGGGCTGTCCACCGCCCAGGTGCGCAACGCGGGCGGCGAGTTCGTCCAGCTCACGCCGGAGAGCGCCGCCACGGCCCTGGAGAACGCCAGGGTCGTCGGCGAGGACGGCGACCTGGTGGTCCAGCTCGACTACCTGACCAGGGCCAAGGGCGCGTACCCGATCGTCCTGGTCACGTACGCGATCACGTGCCAGCCCAACCGTGACCCGCTGGTGCGGGCGTTCCTGCTCTACGCCGCCGGCGACGCGGGCCAGTCCAGCCTCGCCCTGTACGGCTACGCGCCGCTCCCGCGTGACCTGCTCACCAGGGTCCGCGTCCAGCTCGACGCCATGGACGACCACACCACGACGAGCAGCGCGCCTACGGAGGAGTAGCCGGCGCCCTGCCCCTCAGGACCGAGGTCCGTGAAGGGGTCAGTGCGGCAGGAACCGGGTCAAGGACCAGGCGGCGAACCCGAAGAAGGCCACGGCGACGACCCGGCCGACCACCGGGGCCGCCCTCCGGTACGCGTCGCGGACGAGCTCCAGACCCGACAGCCACGCCAGCAGCGTCCCCGAGACGAGGCTGCCGAGGAGGGCCGCGGCGAGGAAGAGGGGGATCGTGGCGGGCGTCAGCACCTCGACCCGGTCACCCAGCACCGCCGTGAAGATCGCGAGGGTGACCGGGTAGCTCTTGGGATTGGTCACGCCGAAGGCGGCGCCCCGCAGGACCGCGCGCCGGCCACCGAGCGGCGCGACCGCCTGCGGGGCGCGGGCGGACGCGAGCGCCCGCCCGCCCAGGTAGATCAGATACAGCGCGCCGGCCACCGTCAGCACGGCGAAGAACACCGGCGAGACGAGCCGTACCCACCGCAACGCCACCAGCGCCAGCGCGGCCCACACGAGGTCGCCGGCCAGGTGCCCGAGGACGAAGCCGAAGCTGGAGCGGCGGCCGCCACTGGCTCCCAGGTGCAGCACCATCAACACTCCCGGCCCGGGTGTCAGGACCACCAGGGCGCAGGACAGTACGGTGGCCGCCAGGAGCGGGAGCACTACGACGATCCGAGCGTGGTCTGCGTCATGCGGCCCGACCCGGTGACGGTGCCGGACCTGTCGGCATAGGAGCGGATCATGTGGGTGGCGTCGATGAGCTCGTCCCAGGGGACGCGACTGAAGATCTTGCACCAGTCCTTGGAGACCTCGTCGAAGTCGACCAGGTCGGTCGAGCCGTACTTGGTCGGCATGAGGTCGAGCAGTGCCTCGTCGAGGATCTCGAAGCCCCGCTCCTTGGCCTCCCGCCTGGCGAGGTCGGGGTTCATCAGCCACTTGCCGGTCAGCGCGCCGAAGTCGGGGTAGAGCGGCTGGGCCTCCAGGGAAGCCATCATCTCGTTGTCGATCAGCCACCGGCCGAACTGGACCGTGTTGTCCAGGCTCTCCGCGGTCTCCCCGGGGCCGCCCAGGACGAGCGAGCCATGGATCAGGATGCCGGCCTCCTTGAACAGGCTGCACGCCCGCCGGTTGTTCTCCAGACTGTCACGAGGCCCCTTGAGAACCTGGAGCATCCGCGTGTCCCCGGCCTCCAGACCCATGTTCACCCGGTAGACGCCGAGCCGTTCGTACAGCTCGACCAGGCGGGGCGTGGTCTCCGCGGCCTGCGTGTAGACGAAGAACTTCGGGTCGCCGATGTCGTCGGGCTTCGCCTCGACCACCGCCTTCACCCAGCGCGGCGAGCTGCTCATGCTGTCGAACGCCTCGTAGAAGATCGAGGCCGAGATCTGCTCCTGCGCGGCGCGCACGTCGTGCCAGAACATCTCGGGGGAGGAGAAGCGCAGGCTCAGGTCCATGATGCCGCAGAAATGGCAGGGCGACTTCACCCGCGCGCAGCCGCGTGCGCGGTTCATCGTGGTGACGCCCGTGATGGTGTCGCCCTCGTGCAGCTCGCCGTAGCGGTTGAGGTAGTTGTCCAGGTAGCGGCTCCAGTTGAGGTCGGGCATCAACGTCCGGTCGGGTACGGGGATCGCGTCCAGGACCATGGTGCGGAACGCGCCCCCGCCGCCCTTGATCTCCTCGGCGGGAATCTCCGGCAGGCGGTTGTGGGTGATCCCGTCGGGCGTGCGGTGCAGGAGCTCCGGCACGGTGTCGATCGGGCGCTCCCCGTCCAGGGCGCTCACCAGGGCCGACAGGGAGAACTCGCCGACGTCGGCGGCGCACACGTAGTCGACGGCCTCGCGGTGCCGCAGGATCTGCTCGCCCATGGCCGTCGCCTGGTCGTTGCCGAAGACCGTGACCGCGCCGGTCTCCTTGCCCAGTTCGGCCAGGCGGAGCGCGTTGCCGTACGACGTGGCCAGGACGCCCACGCCGAGGACGTCGGGGTCGAAGTCCGCGATCAGCCGTTCGATCTCCGCCATCGGCGTGATCTGCCCGTCGACGGCGATCACGTCCACGTCCGGATGATCCCGCCGGAGCACGGTCGCGAGCGAGACGACCCCCAGGGCAGGGAAGGTGCCGTCGTTGGCGACCGAGACGATATCCGCATCACTGCCGGCGTTCACGAGCAGGACATTGCGCACTTTCATGGATCGAGTTCCTCTCTGAAAGCATGAACCGTTTCCCGGCCGGCCTACGGACATTCGCGCCGGCCGTCCGTGCATGAAGATCTCTGTCTCACTCTCACCCACCCGCGCGGACAGGCTCAATCCCCCAGACTCAGGGGATTGACTATCGTCATATGTCATTGACATGCGTGCGATTCACGGTGTATCCGGATTCGCCCGGGACGCGCGCACGCGGGGTCGGGACGTCGTCCGCGCGGAAACCGCGCAGGCCAGGGCGCTGCTTAGCGGTGTTAAGGTGTTCGGCGATGGCACAGAAGGGACTGGCACGCGACACCGTCGTCCGCGCCGCGCTTGAGCTGCTCGACGAGGTCGGCCTGGAGGGCCTGTCCATGCGCCGCCTGGCCGCCCGCCTGGGCGTCCAGAACCCCGCGCTCTACTGGCACTTCCGCGACAAGCAGGAGCTGCTCGACGAGATGGCCCGCGAGCTGCTCGCCCCCGACCTGGGCGGGCCCGGCGAGGGCGAGTCGTGGCGCGAGTGGCTGACCCGCCGCGCCCACCGCTACCGGCGTACGCTGCTGAGCCACCGCGACGGCGCCCGCCTGATCGCGATCGGCAATCCAGGGCCCGACGTCGCCCGGGGCTTCGAGCTGGAGCTGGCGATCCTGACCGGGCTCGGCTTCACCCCCGCGCAGGGCCTGCACGCGATCGCCGCCATCAGCCACTACACCCTCGGCTTCGTGCTGAACGAGCAGGCGGCGCGCGAGCGGCAGGCTGCCGGAGCGGGCCTCGACCTCGCCGCGTACGCCGCCGAGTTCCCGCTGACCGTCGCGGGCGTCAGGGAGGGCGGGGCGCCGACGAGCGACGAGGCGTTCGCCCACGGCCTGCGGCTCATTCTGGACGGCGTGGCCGCCGCACATTCGGCCTGACTTTGCCCCTTTTTGTAGTGCGGCATACCGTTGTTTGGTCGTGGACTTTACCGGTCATCCGCGCTTTCATTTCCTCCGTCGATTTTCAGCAACGGAGGAACACATGGCACATTCGCGAAAAATAACCGGAATCGCCCTGTCATTCGCGCTGGTGGTGGTCGCCGCTCCCCCCTCGGCGGCGGCGCAGCGGCAGGAGCCGGTCCGCATCACGCGCTTCCTCGGGGAGCAGCGCATCGCCCACCTGGCCACGTACGAGGGCACCACGGTGGGCGGACTGTCCGGGCTCGACCGCGACCCGGGCACCGGCACCTGGTATCTCATCTCCGACGACCGCTGGCGCTACAACCCCGCCCGCTTCTACACCGGCCGCCTCGACATCAACCGGGAGACGGGCGAGTTCACCGGCGTACGACTGACCGGGGTCACCACGCTGACCAGGGCCGACGGCACCCCCTACCCGGCGTACGGCAAGGCGGGGTCGGCCGACCCCGAGTCGATCAGGCTCGACCCGTGGAGCGGGCGGCTGCTGTGGGGCGACGAGGGTGACCGGCCCGACCCCCGCAATCCGAACATCCCGGTCTCGCAGTCCGCGGTGCACACGGCCGACCTCGAAGGGCGGAGCACCGGGGAGCTGCCCGTACCGGCCAATCTGCGGCTGACGGACGCCGAGCGCGGGCCGCGGCGCAACTTCGGATTCGAGGGCCTGGCCGTCACCGAGCGGACCGTCACGGCCGTCACCGAGGGACCGCGCTTCGAGGACGGGCCGGTGCCGACGGCCGAGCGCGGCTCACCGGCCCGGCTGACCGTGTGGAACCGCCGGGGCCAGGTCCGCGGCCAGTACGCCTACCCGCTCGACCGGCTGCCGACGCCCCCGAAGCCCGCCACCGGCGACGCCGACAGCGGCGTGTCGGAGATCCTGCCCATCGACGAACACCGCTACCTGGCCCTGGAACGGTCCTGGATCCAGGGCGTCGGCTACCGGGTCAAGCTGTACGAGATCGACGTGCGCGGCGCCACGAACGTCCTGGGCCGCGACTCCCTGACCGGCGACCCGTACTGGCCGGTGTCCAAGCGCCTGGTCCACAACCTCGGCGACTTCCGTCCCCCGGTGCAGAACCTGGAGAGCATGTCGTGGGGGCCGCGGCTGGCGAGCGGCGAGTGCACGCTGGTGATCGGCTCCGACGACAACTTCGACGGGAGCGAGGCCACGCTGTTCATGGCGTTCGCCGCCACGGGCTGCAGGCGAGGCTGACTCCCCAGGCGTCCCCAGGCGTCCCCCACGGGCGGGTCGGTCAGATGCCGTGGATGCGGCGGCCGGTGATGTGCTGGGGGACGATGCGGATGTAGAGCTGCCGCTCGCCGCCCGCCCACGGGGTGACCCCTGAACCGGCCGCGTCCGCGATCTCCTCCGGCGGCACGTGGTGCGCGGGCCCCTGCACCAGCACGCTCCACCCCTCCCGGTTCACCTCGTCGATCTTGTCGATCTGGAAGGCGATCATGATGTCGACGCCTTCCAGCCCCGTGCGCAGGTCCTGGTCCATGGCCCCGCCGGCGGCGGTGCGGAAGACGATGGCGCCGTGGTGCAGCCGGTAGTTGACGGGCAGCACGGTCGGCCCGTGCGAGCCGCTGAACGCCACCCGCCCGATCCCGCCGGGCTCGATCAGCCGCCGGCACACCGCCTCGTCCAGCGTCTCCAGGCTGGGATGGGCCATGGCCGGGCCGTGCCCCGGCGGCCGGTCCAGGTCGCCGCCGAGCAGGTCCTCCGCCGTCGTGCCCAGCGCGTGGGCGAGCCGGTAGAGCGCCCCGGTGTCGGGGGTGTCGGCGTGCTCCTCCAGATACTCCAGGTAGCCAGGTGACATGTCCGCGCGCTCGGCGACCTGCTCGCGGGTGAGGCCGAGACGCTCGCGGTGGTGGATGATACGGCGGCCGAGATCGCCGGTGCCTGTCATGGTCACGTCTCCTCGAAAGTCGGACAGCGGGTCGAAGGGCAGGACGAGGGGCAGGTCGCAGGTACGGCGCGCGATGCCGTTCACGCGCGCCTCCTGATGGTCGGCGTCGACGAACAGCCGGCGTCCCCGGTAGCAGATCGGCATCGACACCAGCCCGAGCCGGCCGGGCAGCAGCGGATCCAGCCGCAGCCCGTCGCGCCGCAGCTCCAGCCCCAGGTAGCAGCGCTGGATCAGGTCGAGCGTGCCGCCCATGGCGCCCAGGTGGACGCCCTCCGCGGTGGTGCCGCCCTGCACGTCCTTGAGGTCGCTGTGGAGGGCCTCGGTGAAGAACCGCCACGACTGCGTCTGGCTGGAGCGGGTCCGGTTGGAGCGGGCCAGCACCCAGGCGTGCACGACCGCGCTGAGGGTCGAGCCGTGGCTGGTGCGCCGCAGGTAGTAGGCGACCGTACGCGGGACGAGGTCCCGGTCGGCCCGGTAGCCGAGCCGCTCCAGGAGGGCGGCCAGCTCCTCGCCGGTCAGCAGGTAGCAGAGCATGAGCGTGTCGGCCTGCTTGGACGCCTTGTACCGGTTGACGTCGTCGCCGTCGGCCTCCAGCGCCCGGTCCAGCCGGCGCACCCCGCGGTAGCGGTCCCAGTCGAGCTCCAGCAGGTCGCCGTACCCGGTGAACTGGCTGATCACGCCCTCGTGGAAGTCGACCCGCAGGCGGCGGCCGACGTCGTCCCAGTGGGCCAGCTCGTGCGCGCCGGGTGCCACCTCGGGCACGAGGGCGGCGGTGTCGCGGGCGCGCGCCATCAGCCAGGCGGTCATGACGTTGGTGTAGGCGTTGTTGTCCACGCCCGGGGTGGCGGCGCCCGGGTAGGCGTCGTGGTACTCGTCGGGGCCCATGACCCCGCGGATCTCGTACCTGTCGCCCGCGGGGACGGCCAGCGAGGCGAAGAACCTGGCGATGTCCAGCAGCAGTTCGGCGCACCACGACGGCATGGAGCCGGTGGCCAGGTAGTGGTGCCACACGTTGTGGGCGACGGCCAGGCCGACGTGCCGCTGCAACCGCGAGTGGTCGGGCAGCCAGCGGCCCGAGGCCGGGTTGAGGTGCAGGGTCTGGGTCTCCTCGCGGCCGTCGCTGCCGCTCTGCCAGGGGAACATCGCGCCGTCGTGACCGGCCTCCCTGGCGGCGTCCCTGGCCTCGGGCAGCCGCCGCCAGCGGTAGCGCAGCAGCCCGCGCGAGATCTCCGGGAAGCGCAGGTCGAGCCACGGCTGCACGAACAGCTCGTCCCAGAACACGTGCCCCCGGTACGCCTCCCCGTGCAGCCCGCGCGCCGGGACCCCGACGTCGAGGCCTGCGGTGTGCGGGGAGAGCGTCTGGAGCAGGTGGAAGATGTGCAGGTGGACGATCCGCGACAGCTCCGCGCCGTCCACGTCGAGCCGGGCCCGCCGCCACAGCCGCTCCCAGGCGGCCTCGTGGCGGGCCAGCAGCTCGCCGAAGCCCGGCGCCCGGCGCACGTGCCGCAGCGCCGACGAGCGCGGGTCGTGGGAGGCAGGATCGCGCGAGGAGGTCAGCGCGACGACCTTCGTGAACGTGCGCGGCTCGCCCTCCCGCAGGTCGAGCACGTGCTCGGAGGTGAGGCGGCCGGGGCCCAGCGACGGGTGCACGGCGGGGGCGTCGGCGTCGATCCGGATGGCCAGCGCCACCACCACGTGGGACGAGCGCGTGGCGGCCGTCAGCCAGCCCAGGTCGTCCTCGGTGCCGGTGGCGTGCCCGGTCAGGTGGTCGCCGCGCAGGTCGCGGTAGCGGGCCACGCCCCGGTTGGCCACCCGGCCCTCCATCCTGGCGCGTACCCGCAGCGGGCCGGCCCAGTTCTCGGCGGTGAACGTGGTCTCCAGCGCCGCCACGTACGGGTCGGCCATCGACACCAGGCGGCGCTGGCGTACCCGGGTGACGCGGCCCGCGCCGTCGCGCCAGCGCAGGTCGCGCACCAGCACGCCGCGCCGCAGGTCCAGCTCGTGCCGGTAGAGCGGCAGGTCGGCCCGCTGCGGACGGAACCAGCCGGAGCCCGGCGTGGCGAACGTCAGCGGCAACCAGTCGGGCAGGTTGACGATGTCCTCGTTCGTCACCGTGTGCCCGGCCACCACCGAGTCGAGCCGGTCGTAGCAGCCCGCCAGGTACGTGCCCGGCGTACGCGGCTCCCCGTCGGGGGTGGCGCCACGGGTGGCGAACCGGCCGTTGCCCAGCGTGCACAGCGCCTCGCGCGTCCCCTCACCTTCCGGGTCGAAGCCGTCGTACACCAGCGTCCAAGCGCTCATCGCCGCCCCACGGGCACCCGTCCCGCGACGTCGGTCTCGGCCAGGTCGGACACGACCACGTCGGCCCCCGAGGCCCGCATCGCGGCGGCCCGTCCACCGCTCCGGTCCACCGCGACCACCAGCCCGAACCCGCCCCGGCGGCCCGCCCGTACGCCCGCAGGCGCGTCGTCCACGATCGCCACCTGCTCGGGCGGCAGCTCCAGCCGCCGCGCGGCCTCCTGGAACAGCGCCGGGTCCGGCTTGCCCGGCAACCCCAGCCGGGCCGCGTCGTCACCGTCCACCAGCACGTCGAACAGGTGCAGCAGCCCTGCCGACGACACCACCGCGCGGCAGTGCCGGCTGGCCGAGACCACCCCGGTACGGCAGCCGCGCCGGCGCAGCTCGTGCAGCAGGACGACCGTGGAGGGGAAGGCGGCCACGCCGTGCCGCGCGATCTGCTCCGCGAACAGCGCGTCCTTGGCCAGCCCCAGACCGTGCACGGTCGGCGCGCCCGGCTCGTCGTCCGGGCCGCCCTCGGGCAGCGAGACGCCGCGCGAGGCCAGGAACGTGCGCACGCCGTCCAGCCGCGGCCGGCCGTCGACGTGGGCCAGGTAGTCGGCACGGACGTCGAACGGCTCGGAACGGCCCCGCAGGAACGCGTCGAACACGTGCTTCCACGCGGCGGCGTGCACCCGGGCCGTGTCGGTGACCACGCCGTCGGTGTCGAAGACGACGGCGCGCACGCTGGTCAGGTCGAAGGTGGCCATGCCTGGACGCCTACCCGCGCAGGCCGCCCCCAGCCCTGCGACCTCGGCCCGCGTCCTGCCGCGCCCTCCCACCCCTGGCCTGCGCGAACGCCGGTGCGGCTGCCGAAGCGGCGGCGCACGGGCGGCGTACGGGCGGAGCGAAGGGGCGGCGAGCGCGCGGAGCTGAGCGAAGAGCCCTGGAAGGGACTGGGAGAAGAGCGGCGGGAGGGGCGCACGCGAGCGGCCGAGTGGGTACGTCTTTCCTCATCAGGCCGCCCCTGGCAGGAGGTTCCGCATGATCGTCGTACGAGCCTTGCCGCTGCTGGCCGCGCTCGCCGTCGCCGGTGTGGCGGGCTGCGGGGGGTCGGCCGGGCCACCGGGCGCCGGGACGCCCGCCGCGACGTCCACGGCCGACCTGTCCACCGCACCGGGCACCTCGCAGCCACCCCCCGCCGGCACCCCCGCCCCCGACACCGCCGAAACCCCTGACACTGCCGACACCCCCGGACCTGGCACCCCAGCCCCTGATTCCCCCTATCCCACCGAGACGCTGATCGCCGGTCACTACCAGCCGCTGTGGCCGTTCTCCGGCCCCGACGACGTCGCCGCCTGGCAGCGCGCCCACCAGAAGGACGGCCGCGACGCCTGGCACCTCGACCCCGCCCGTACCGCGATCGCCTTCACCCGCGACTACCTCGGCTTCGAGGGGATCGACCGCGCCGTCAAGACCGTCCGCGCGGGCGACCACGCCCGGGTCCACGTCGGCTACCGCAGCCCGGAGGGCTCCGAACGGTCGGTGGCGGCCGTCGTGCACCTCATGCGGTACGGCACGGGCGTACGCGCCCCCTGGGAGGTGGTCGGCACCGACGACACCACGCTCTCCCTCACCAGACCCGCGTACGGGGCCGCCGCCGGCTCCCCGCTGACCGTCGGCGGACGCATCACCGGCGTGGACGAGAGCATCAGGATCCAGGTGCTGCGCCCCGGCTCGTCCGGCCCGCTGGGGGAGCGCTGCTGCCTGAGCGCCGGAGGGGAGAACGCGGCCTGGTCGGCGCGCGTCACGTTCACCGCCCGTCCGGGCCGGACGCTGACCGTCGTCGCCTCCACCGGCGGGCACGTCGCGGAGGTCGAACGCTTCGCGGTGACGGGCGTGCGCGTGCCCTCCTAGCCAGGCGCGGCAGCGGGCGCCCGGCGAACCGGGGCGCCCGCTCCATGCGCCCGCCTCGTGAACCCGCCTCGTGCGCTGAAATCCTCGACTCGGCGACGCTCCGGCCCCGACACTGGACCGATGCCCCCGGTGGCGGGGGATGATCGTCCATGGGACGCGCCCTTCGGCCACCGGACGGCCGCTCGGTGACCGCGACGCTTCGAGGTGCTCATGAGCCACGTGCAAGACCCCGCGCCGGCCTCGCTGGCGGAGCTGGCCCGCAGGCACGGGCTGCGTCCCGCCATCGCGCGGCCGCGGTTCGCCGCCTACGTCCACCAGCTCTGGGAGCGTCGGCACTTCGTGCTGACGTACGCGACCTCGCGCAACGTCTCGCGATACTCCGGCTCGGCGCTCGGGCAGCTCTGGCAGGTCATCACCCCGCTGCTGAACGCCGCCATCTACTACGTGATGTTCGGCCTCATCCTGGGCGGCAGCCACGGCATCGACAACTATCCGGCGTTCCTGCTGACCGGGATGTTCGTCTTCACCTACACGCAGCGCACGGTCACCGCGGGCGCGAAGTCGATCTCCGGCAACCTGTCGCTGATCCGCGCCCTGCACTTCCCGCGCGCCTCGCTGCCGCTGGCGTACACGATCCAGGAGCTGCAGCAACTGGTCATCTCGATGGGCGTGCTGCTGGTGATCGTGGTGATCACCGGTGAGCTGCCGAACTGGTTCTGGCTGATGATCCCGATCGTGCTGGTGCTGCAGACGATGTTCAACATCGGGGCCGGGCTGATCATGGCCCGGCTGGGCTCCTCGCTGCGCGATCTCAACCAGTTGCTGCCGTTCATCATGCGGACGTGGTTGTACGCCTCCGGGGTGTTCTTCGCCATCCACGACAAGGTGGTCAACAGCGCCGGGCTGCCGGAGTGGGTGGCCACGACGATGTACCTGAACCCGGCGGCCTCGTACATCGAGTGGATGCGCGACATCCTCATCGGCGACCACACGCCGCCGGGGATGGTGTGGGTCTCGTGCCTGGTCTGGGCGGTCCTCGCGCTGGCCGGCGGGTTCTGGTACTTCTGGCGGGCCGAGGACCGCTACGGGCGGGGCTGAGCCGCGGCCCGCACGGGGACGAGCAACCGGGGATGAAGCGCCGTCGCCGGGGAGTTGCACGAGGTGAGGCATCCCGGCCTCGTCCGTTCGCGGATGCCGTCACGGCGAAGGAGAGCCAATCACATGACCACGCACCCCGACTCCCCCGAGTCCGCCGCCCCCGTGCGCCAGCTCAGGCTGGTGGTCGAGGCGGACGACTACGAGGCCGCCCTGGCCTTCTACCGGGACGTCCTCGGCCTGCCGGAACAGGCCGCGTTCTCCAGCGGCGACGGCGCGCGGGTGGCCATCCTGGACGCCGGCCGGGCCACACTGGAGATCGCCAACCCGGCCCAGAAGGTGATGATCGACGAGGTCGAGGTGGGCCGGCAGGTGGCGCCGAGGATCCGGGTCGCGTTCGAGGTCGACGACGCGCGGGCCACCGCCGACCGGCTGGTGTCGGCGGGCGCGACCGAGGTCGCGCCGCCCACGCGCACGCCCTGGGAGTCGCTCAACGCTCGCCTCGACGCCCCCGCGGGCCTGCACATCACGGTCTTCCAGGAGCTTCGCACGCTGACGGAACGCGAGTCGCTCGACGGCTTCGGCAAGGACGACCCCGCGAGCTCCTGAAGTCCCCGGCCGGGGCTCACGCGGCCCCGGATCCGCCGGTTCCCCGCCCACTGACGATGAGTCGGCGGTGCGGCGTCACTTCGACGAGCGTGCGCCCCGGCGCGACGGGCGGTGCCCGTTGTGCGGCGTCTCGACGAGCGGGGTGTCGACGAGGTGCTCGACCAGGAACCATATCTGCAGCTCCCCGGTCCGGATGACGTCGGAGACCAGCAGGTCGTTCGTTCCGTCGTCACCCATCTCGGCGGCGCGGGAGGCCGCGTCGTGGGCCGCGAGCAGGATCGTCTCGTGCGCCTCGATCAGGCGCGAGAGCATCGCCGGCACCTCCTCGGCGCCGTTCGGCGGACGCGGCACCACGGTGATCTCCGCGACGTGCCTGGGGTCGCCCACCGCGATGCCGCCGAGCGTCTGTACCCGTTCGGCGATCAGGTCGACGAGCTTCTCCTGCTCCTCCGCGTGCTTGTCGAGCAGCAGGTGGAGCTGGTAGAAGGTGGGGCCGCGCATCAGCCAGTGGTGCTTCTTGTAGAGGGCGTAGAGGATCTGTGTGTCGGCGAGGATCTGGTTCAGCCGTTCGCAGGAGTAGCTGCGGGCCTCCTCCGACAGGGCCAGCGGCCACGTACGGACCGTGCCGAACTCCTGGATCTCGGTGCCGTCCACGTGCAGCCACGGCTGGCTGCTCGACTTCTTCGACGCTTTGGTGCTGCCTTTGGCGCGCACGATCATCTCCTGGTGGGGTGAGTTTGAGCGGATCCGACCTCGAACCTTCCCGTACGTCCGCCAACGGAGCCCCAGATACGGCCAGGGCATGGCAAAAGTTGCATAACCCGCCCAAAACAGTCCTCCCGGGTTCACACAGGCCGGCGACATCAACCTCCGGCCGCCGAGGACGGGATCCCCGCCCCGGATAACTCGTTTGCCCCGCCAGGGGACGCGTTGACAGGATCTCCGTCATGCCTGCCTTCCCCGCCTCCGACGGAACCGTCCTCCACTACCACGTGTCCGGCTCGGGCGGCCCCCTGGTCTGCCTGCCCGGCGGCCCCATGCAGAGCGCCGACTACCTCGGCGACCTCGGTGGGCTGTCCGCGCACCGGCGGCTGATCAAGCTCGATCCCCGCGGCACCGGCCTGTCGCAGACGCCGCGCGACCCCGCCACGTACCGCTGCGACCGGCTCGTCGCCGACGTCGAGTCCCTGCGCGAGCATCTCGGGCTCGACCGGATCGACCTGCTCGGTCACTCCGCCGGGACGAACCTCGCCCTGCTGTACGCCGCCCGCCACCCGAGCCACGTCGGCCGGCTCGTCCTGGTCACCCCCAGCACCAGGGCCGTCGGCATCGAGGTCACCGGGCAGGCCCGGCTGGAGACCGCCCGGCTGCGCACGGGCGAGCCCTGGTTCCCCGCGGCGTACGCGGCCCTGGAGGCCATCACCGCGGGCAACGCCACCGAGGAGCGCTGGCAGGCCGTCGCCCCCTTCGTCCACGGCCGCTGGGACACCGAGGCGCAGCGTTACCACGCCGCCATGGAGGCCGACAGGAACGACGAGGCCGCCGCAGTGTTCGCGGCCGAGGGCGCGTTCGACCCCGAGGCCACGCGGGCGGCGCTGGCCGCGCTGCGGGTGCCGGTGCTGGTGCTCGCGGGGGAGGTCGACCTCAACACGGTCCCGGCCGCCGCGGCCGAGATCGCCGCGCTGTTCCCCGACGCCGAGTTCGCCGTCCAGCCGGGCGCGGGCCACTTCCCGTGGTTCGACGACGCCGACCGCTTCGTGACGACGACCGCCGCGTTCCTGAAGTGACGCCTACGATCCCACGTCCATGGAGCCGCGCAGCCGCATGAGGATGATCCCTTCACCCACCTGCACGAGGACCACAGCAGGGGCGCCGTGTGGGCGGGCGAACCGGCCTTCCCCGAGGCGGTCGCCTTCGCGCACGCCGCCGAGGTCGCGTTCTGGTCCGACCGCACCTCCGCGCTCACCGAGGACGAGCGCCGGCCCGCGCTGGAGGCGATCAGGCTCTTCGGCGAACGGCTGCGCCCCGTCGAGTACGACGCCGAGATCCTGTCCGTGCACGCCTACCATCTGCCGTTCCCGGGGCTGGGCCTGATCGAGCGGCACGGCGACGCCTTCGCCTGGAGACCGCTCGGGTAGGGGGCAGGCGACGGCGCGGGGGCCGTCCCCTTGAGGAGGGGACGGCCGGGCGGGGACGGGGCAGGCCGCGAGCGCGTCAGACGCGGTCGGCGGCGATCAGCAGGTACTGGAAGCTGCCGCTCCGGTACGCCTCGAGGAAGGCGTCCTCGATACCGGTCACCAGATGCGTCCTGGCCCGCAGCTCCCAGTAGGGGATGGTGGCCGCGGTGAGGTCCACCACGCTGACCGGGACGAGCCGGTTGGCCGCCATCTCCCTGAAGTACGTGCTGCGGGCGTGGATGTCGCAGATGTAGTGGGCGTTGATCTGGCTGATGGCCCGGGAGGGCAGGCCGTAGGCGTCGTTGTAGCAGCCGGTGATGCACACGTAGCGGCCACCGCGGCGCAGCAGCCTGGAGTGCTCGGCGAACAGCAGCGACAGCTCGACGTACATCGTGCTCTCGTTGTTCCAGATGGCCTGGAAGGCGCCCGTGGGGAAGCCGGTGTCGAGCATGTTGCGGAAGTGGAAGCGCACCTTGTCCTCCACGCCGCGTTCCCTGGCCTGCTGGTTGGCGAAGGCCACCTGCGACTCGGAGATGGACACGCCGTCGACCTGGCAGCCGAAGCGCACGTTGGCCAGCAGGCTGGAGCCGCCCCGGCCCGACCCGGCGTCCATGACGCGGTGCTCGGGACGCAGCGGGCCGAGGTGCGCGAGCAGCAGCTCGGCCTGCGCGGTCTCCAGCCGGTGCAACTCGTCGACCACCCGTCTCTCCCTGGTCTCGGCGGGGCCGTCGAGGACCGACCAGTCCACCTCGCCGATGCCGTAGTGGTGGTGGTAGAGGCCGTCCACCTCGCCCAGGCGCAGGTTGACCGGGTTCTCCTCGGTGTTCCAGTAGTCGGCCACGGATTGCTGGTAGAGGCTGCTCAGCACGGGAGCGGCATTGGGGGTCACGGGGGTCATGGTCACCGCGTACTCCTTAGGCGTCGGTTGTCGATGGTGGGAACGGGGTCAGGACTGGTAGCGGCTGGTGCTGCCGTGCCATTCGAGGCATCCGGCCATCCACCCCTGCGCGCCGCGCAGGAAGCGCTTCAGCTCGGGGAAGGGCAGGGCCGACAGCTCGCGGCGGCTCCGCTCGAAGCCGCGTACGAAGTGGTTGTGCAGGTGGACCGCGCGCTCGGTCGCCTCGCGGATGGAGCAGCCCTCCTCGGCCGCGATCAGCAGGATCACGTTGGAGTCGGGCAGCTCGTCGGCCGCCTCCTTGGCCACCGAGTGCAGGTCGTTGACCAGGACGCTGGCGGTGCCCGCCTGCATGAGGGCGGTGTGGAAGCGCTGTTCGCCGAACAGGTCGGCGGGCAGCTCGTAGCCGCCGACGATGTCGATGAGCGTCATGGAGGTGTAGAAGCTGTCGTGCTGGCGGGCGGCGAGGTAGCGCCACACCGGCGGGGGCGTCTCCAGGTAGCGCCAGGCGGCGTAGGCGGCCCAGCTCACGTACATCTGGCTGGTGATGTTGCGGATCCGCATGACCTGGCCCGGGCTGGAGTGGCGGGCCACGTGGCTGGTGGCCGAGCGCAGCGCGACCAGGACGGGATCGCCGCGGACGGCCTCCTCCAACTGGACGGTGTACTCGCCGGCGTCCGGCGGCGGGTCCATGGCCGAGGTGACCAGGGCCAGGCGTGGCGGCAGCTCGGTCGGGGCCGCGCCCAGCTCGGTCTCGTCGGCGTAGTAGTCGTCGGCCGCCCACCACGCCGCGTTCATCTGGGCCGCGATCAGCACCATGTCGGGGTCGTCGGAGTCGGGGTGGGCGAGCATCGCCAGCCGCCCGAACCCGGTGGCCGCGAACTCCTCCATCCGCCCCTCGTGGATGCCGGTCCGCTCCGCCCACGCCACCAGCCGCCGGTTGACCTCCTCGCCGAGGTCGTCGTCCACCCGGACGGTCTCGGGGCAGTAGAGCGGCGGGTACGTGCCGTCACCCCACTCCCGCTCCCGGTAGGCCAGCGGCGCCAGGCTGTGACGCCGCTCGCCCCCGGAGACCGACGGCAGCGTGACGCTCCAGGCGGGCGGCCCGCTGCCCTCGTGCCCGTCCCCGTCCTCGAACCCCTCGAAGCGCGGCCGGTATGGCTGCAGCGCCGCCCGCAGGCTCAGCGTGTACGCCCCCAGCCCGGTCGGCCCGGCCGGCACCGGCGCGGCGGAGGTGTCAAAGGGGGAGAAGTTCGGCATGAGGCACCTCTTCGTTGGGTCGGCCGGTCAGGAGCGGGGGGCGGCGACGTCGACGTCCTCCAGGATCCCGATCGCGTCGGGCACCAGCACCGCCACCGAGAAGTAGGCACTGACCAGGTACGACATCACCGCCTGCGGGTCGATGCCCATGAAGCGCACGTTGAGCCCCGGTTCGTACTCCTCGGGGATGCCGGTCTGGTGCAGGCCGACCACGCCCTGGTCGTCCTCGCCCGTACGCAGGGCCAGGATCGAGGTGGTGCGCGCGCCCGAGATCGGGATCTTGCCGCACGGGAAGATCGGGATGCCGCGCCAGGCGGGCACCTCGTGCCCGTCGACGTCGGCGCTGCCCACGACCAGCCCGCGTTTGTTGCATTCGCGGAAGAACGCGGCGATGGCCTTGGGATGGGCCAGCAGCAGGCGGGTCTTGCGGCGCATGCTGATCAGGTCGTCGAGGTCGTCGGGCGTCGGCGGGCCCGACCAGGGGTAGATGCGCTGGTCGTAGTCGGTGTTGTGGAGCAGCCCGAACTCGCGGTTGTTGAGCAGCTCCCACTCCTCGCGCTCGCGCAGCTCGTGGATGGTCAGGCGGAGCTGCTGCTCGATCTGGTTCATCGGGTCGTTGTAGAGGTCGGCCACGCGGGTGTGCACGCGCAGGACGGTCTGGGCGACCCCCAGCTCGTACTCGCGGGGGTGCAGGTCGTAGTCGACGAACGTGCCGTCGATCACCGGCTCGCCGGTGTGACCGGCCGCGACCCGCACCGCCGCCTCGCCGCGCCGGTTGACCGGCCGGCGGAGGCTTTCGAGGTGGCGGGCGAGGTGCTCGCGCAGCGCGGGGGAGCGGTCGGCGACGCGGCGCAGCTCCCAGCCCGGCGCGACCAGCAGCGTGCAGGCGGTCGCGGCCCTGAACGTGCAGGGCCAGCGCGGGTCGTCCGCCGTCAGCACCTCGTCGCCGAACTGGTCGCCGTCGGCGATGATCCCCAGGAACTGGGGACCGCCGTAGGGGCCGGTGGCCAGGCGTTCGAGGCGGCCGTGCGCGATGACGAAGGTCTGCGTCACCGGGCGGCCCGCCTCGGCGACGATCTCGCCGGGGCCGAACTCCCGCGCGGTGAACGTCGAGGCGATCTCCGCCAGCACGTCGGCGTCGCCGAAGCCGCGCAGCGCGGGGATCTCGGGCAGCGTCTCCGGGACCACGCGTACGTCGTCGGCCCCGCTCTGCGTCACCCCGACGCGCCCCCGGCCCGCCCGATGCGTCAGCCGCCGGTTGACCCGGTAGGTGCCGCCGCGCACGTCGACCCAGGGCAGCATGCGCAGCAGCCAGCGGGAGCTGATGGCCTGCATCTGCGGGCGGGTCTTGGTGGTGGTGGCCAGATTCCTGGCGGCGCTGGTGTCGAGGCTCAGCCGCGTTTCCGTCGGCTCCGTGGGCATTTTTCCTCCGGAGATCGGCAGGCAGTTGCTACTAAAGGTAGTGAAACGGATACTGAGCGTAGAGTCCCTGGGCGGACAGGAATCCTGGCGGCCGAGGAAGATCGATGTGCCCGCGCCGCCACTGGCCTACCGGGGCGATGACCATGCCTGTTCGGGGCCGTCGGTCGGATGTGCGGTGGCGTTTTGAGGGTGTCTGTGGCCCGGTGTGTGCGGGTTTCCGGTCGCTCCATGGCGGGTCGTCCGGGAGCTTGGTGGGGGCGACGTCCAGTCCGAGCCTTCGGACGGGAAGGGCCGTCCGCGGCGTCAGCCGGCTGTCCAGCGGCACCGCGGCCGCCCGGTGGGCGGCGAGCGGTGGGGCGCCGGCGTGAACGTCGCCCCTTGCTTGGACAGCGCGGCCACGCTCTTCGGTTCCATCGGGATGCGAAGCCGGTGTCGCGCCGGGCCGGGCCGTCCGCGCGCGTTGCCGTGCGCTCTTTGATCGGGATACTCTCATCATTCAGATGATAAAAACATTCAAATCGGAGACCGGCCTGATGATCGACGTGCCTGAGATCGACCTGACCGACCCCGCGGTGCTGCTGGACCTGCCCGCCGCGTACGCCCCGGCCAGGGAGAAGTCCCCGGTGGTACGCCTGCTGGCGCCAGGCTTCGGCCCGTTCTGGGCCGTGACGCGGCACGCGGAGGCGCGGGCGGTGCTGTCCGATCCGCGCCTGGAGATCAACTCCGGCAGCTTCATGCGCCCCGACGTGCCCGAGCACTGTCGGCCGTACATGCGGACCATGTCCGAGATGAACGGCTCCGAGCACACCCGCCTGCGCAGGCTGGTCGCGCCCGCGTTCACGCCGCGCAAGGCGGCCGAGTTCGGGCCGCGCATCGAGGCCGTCGTCGAGCGCCTGCTCGACGCGCTGCCCGAGCGAACCCCCGCCGACCTGCTCGCGGGCTTCTCCCGGCCGCTGCCGATGGAGGTGATCTGCGAGCTGGTCGGCATCCCCGCCGCCGACCGCCCGAGCTGGCACGAGTACGGCGTCGCCGTCGCGGCGGGCCACGGCGAGGCGTTCGGTGCGGCCATCCCGGCGATCATCGAGGGCGCCAGGGCGGCCATCGCCGCGGCCAGGGCCGAGCCCGCCGGCAACCTGGTCTCCGACCTCGCCCGCGTCGCGGAGGAGGACGGCGACCGCCTCTCCGACGACGAGCTGGTCACCATGGTCTGGCTGCTGGTCCTGGCCGGTCAGACCCCGGCGAACCTCATCGCCAACGCCGTGGCCACCCTGCTGGCCCACCCCGCCCAGCTCGCCGCGCTGCGCGACGACCCCGGCCTCATGCCGCGCGCCGTGGAGGAGCTGGCCCGCTGGTGCACCCCGCAGATCATGACCGTCCCCCGCTTCCCCAGGGAGGACGTCGAGATCGGCGGCGTGACCGTGCCGAAGGGGGAGCCCGTCACGGTCTCGGTCGCCTCGGCCAACCGTGACCCGCGCGTGTTCGACGAGCCCGAGCGGTTCGACCTCACCCGCGAGCCCGCGCCGCACCTCGGCTTCGGCCACGGGGCGCACTTCTGCGTGGGCGCGTCGCTGGCCCGCGTGCAGACCGGCGTCGCGCTGGGCGTGCTGCTGCGCCGCTACCCGGGGATGGAGGCGGCCGGGGAGGCGGCGTACCTGCCGGACCCGGGGACGCTGCGGCTGGCGTCCCTGCCCGTGACCCTGCGACCGGCGGGCTGATTCGACGCCGCTGATCTGGACATTTGGCGATATACGGGGGCGGGGTATAGGTTAACCGGCGTTGAACTACGACGGAACGACCTCGAGGGCACCATGTCTGACCCGACGCACCACGCCGGACACTCCCCGGACCACTCCCACCAGTCTCAGGAGCACTCTCAAGGGCCCTCTCAAGAGCAGGGCCACGGGCACGCGCCCAAGGCGACCTGGGGTGTGGCCGTGTCGGCGACGCTGCACTGCCTGACCGGCTGCGCCATCGGAGAGGTGCTCGGCCTGGCGATCGCCACCGCGCTGGGCTGGCACGACCTGCCCAGCATCCTCCTGGCCGTCGCGCTGGCCTTCGTCTTCGGCTACGCGCTCACGCTGCTCGGCCTCCGCCGGGCGGGCGTCGGCTGGCGTGCCGGGCTGCGGCTCGCGCTGGCCGCCGACACCGTGTCCATCCTGGTCATGGAGATCGTCGACAACGGCGTCATGCTCGCCGTCCCCGGCGCGATGGACGCCGGTCTGGCCTCCCTGCTGTTCTGGGGTGCGCTGGCGTTCTCGCTGCTGGTCGCGTTCCTCGTCACCACCCCGATCAACAAGTGGATCATCGGTCGCGGCAAGGGGCACGCGGTGATCCACGCCTACCACCACTGACGGTCACGCGGGCCTGCCGCCGCGTCGCGGCGGCAGGCCCGCTTGACGACCCCGCTCTCAGGGTGCACTACCGGCGTGGCCGCATTTTTCCGGATTTCCGGTCATCGTGCGGCGGCGCCCGAAGCGTGTCAGGGGTGAGTTCCACCGACGAGAGGAGAGCGGGGTGGACGCGGACTTCGCGGACTTCGTCCGGCACCGAGGTGACCACCACCTGAAGACGGCGGTCCTGCTGACCGGTGACTGGCACGCGGCCGAGGACCTCGTACAGTCCTGCCTGGGCAAGCTCTATCACGTCTGGCACCGGCTGGACACCACCAGCGAGCCCGACGCCTACCTGCGCCGGATCCTGGTCAACACCCACCGCTCGTGGTGGCGCGCCCGATGGCGCCGCGAGATCCCGCGGGCCGAGCTGCCCGACCTGCCCGGCCCCGGTGACCTGGGGGAGGGCGGGGCCGTGGCCGAGGACGTCCGCAAGGCCCTGGCCAGGCTGCCGGTCAGGCAGCGTACGGCCTTGGTGCTGCGGTTCTTCGCCGACCTGTCCGAGACAGAGGTCGCCGACCTGATGGGCTGCTCGGTGGGCACGGTCAAGACCCACACGCGTCGCGGCCTGGAGGCCATGCGGCGGCTGCTCCCGAGAGAGTCGGTGGCCGGCCGTGCCGAGGAGGAAGGGAGCGGGATCCGGTGAGACAGCGACAGGACGAGCCGTACAGGCAGGAGGAGCCTTACATGGACGAGCGAGAAATGCGCGCCCTGCTCATCAGGGGGACCGAGGACCGGCCGCCGGGCATCCAGCTCGTGGCCGCGCCGCCCGTCCGCCGCCGGGGCCGGATCCTGGTCCCGTTCGGCACTGTGACCGGCACTGTGACCGGCACTGTGACCGGCACTGTGGCCGCCGCGGCGGTGGCGGTAGCGGCGGTGGTCGCGGCGATCACGGTGGTCGTGCCCGGGAGCGGGTCCTCGGCGCAGGCGCAGGCGCAGGCCAGGGTGGTCGCCGCGGTCGAGAACACCGGTCAGGAGAGCTACCGCATCCACACCGAGTCAGGGGACAAGACGTTCGAGGGCGCGTTCGACCCGGTGCGGCGGGTGGGCGTCATCATCCGGCAGGACGGGGCCGAGACGCGCTTCGTCGGCGACACGATCTATGTGAAGGAGAGCGGGCGCGCGACGTGGACGGCCGCGCCGCGCAACCTGGCGGAACTGGAGAGCGCGCCGCCGGCCGTGTCCCTGGTCAAGCTGACGCCGCTGGACCCGCAGGCGGCGCTGCAGCGGCTGCGGTCGGCCACCGACGTACGCGAGCAGGGCCCGGCCTCCGGGGACGGCTGGAGCGGCGACCGGTTCACGTTCGCCCTCCAGGACGCGCCGGATCACAAGGCGGTCGGGATCACCGGCACGGTGGACGTGGACGACCAGGGACGGGTCCGCCACCTGGAGGTCCTCTACGGCAAGACCGGCCACAAGGTCGTCATGACCGTCGGGGACTTCGGCGCCCCCGTGTCGGCCGAGGCCCCGCCCGCCTCCGAGGTACGGCAGGAGCCCCCGAACAAGCCGGGCACGGAGAAGCCGGTCAAGGGGCTCGTGGAGCCGACCGTCCGGCCCACCTGACCACCCCGCCCCGCTCGCCGCAGCCCTGGCGGACGGGCGGTGTGGGCGTTCAGTCCGTGACGCCGAGCTGGGTGCGGACCTGGGCGAGCAGATCGCGCGGGAGCGGCGCGTAGCCGTACAGGGCGAGGCTGGACTGGCCCGCGTCCCCGGCCATGTAGCGCAGGAACGCCTGCACCAGCGGGTCGGAGTTGCGCGAGCAGGTGATCTCGTACGTGACCAGGACGATCGGGTAGGCGCCCTTGGTCCTGGTCAGGTAGTCGAACTGGAGCACCAGGTCGCCGTGCCCGCCGACGACCCTGGCGCTCTCCAGGGCGCTGGTGGCGCTCTGCGGCGACAGCGGGATGAACTCGCCGGCGGCGTTGCGCACGTGGGCGGTACGCAGGCCGGCGTTGCTGGCGAAGTCGTACTCGACGTATCCGATGGAGTCCGTGGTGTCCTGGACGGCCTCGGTGACGCCGGTGGAGCCCGTGACGCCCTCCCCGGTGCCGGTCCACCTCCTGGACGGCTGGTACGGCCAGCGGCCCGCCGCTTTGAGGTAGGTGGTGAAGTTGTGGGTGGTGCCGGACTCGTCCGAGCGGTGGAAGACGCGGATGCCGGTGTGCGGCAGGCTGGCGCCGTGGTTCTCGGCGGCGATCTCCGGGGCGTCCCACCTGGTGATGCGCCCGCTGAAGATGCCGCTCATGGTGGCCGGCGAGAGCCGGAGGTTCGGCACCGACTGCAGGTTGTGGGCCAGCGCGATCGGGCCCACGACCATGGGCAGGTGGACGGCGCGGCTGCCGCAGCGGCGGTCGGCCCGTACCTGCTCGTCGGGACGCATGGCGACGTCGGACCCGGCGAACGAGGTCTTGCCGGTGATGAAGTCGCGGATCCCGGCATCCGAGCCGCTGGGCTCGTACTGCACCTCGAGGTCGGGATGGATGCGCTGGAAGTCGGCGCGCCAGGCGTCCATCGCGCCCTGCTGCGCGCTCGACCCAGAGCCGGAGATCGACTCGACGACCGGCGGGGTCTGGGGCATGTCTTCGCGGCTGAGCACCACTGCTCCGCTCAGCCCGGCGATGCTGGCGATAAGGAGCAGAACAGCAAGCAGCGCCGGACCCGCGATCCATGTCAGCTTTTTAGACATTGGGGGGAAGTATATGAAGTGGTCGTGTCTCCGGGGTTAACGCTGCGTCAAGCCCGGGGCGGCAAACCTTCATTTTCCCGTCAAATGGGATGAGTTGCCCTGGCTGGCAGTAGGTCACGGCACCGCGCCCTCGCAGGCTCTTCCGCACAACTTACACCTGATCGGCACAGAGCGTGCGCCGCACCCTTCTTCGCGCGATTCTTTACTCAATTCTTTACCTAACGAACCGGCTTGACCGCTTTGCCTCGGAGACCTCCGCGCAGACCTTCGAGGGGACAATTACGCCTTCCCGTAAGGCGCATCCCCGCCGTCCGAACGTATCCAGGAAGCGCAGCCCAATAATGGACACCCGGCCGCGAGAAAAATCAGGTGCCGGAAGAGATTCCAATGCCTGGGCGGGGGATCAGGTGCCCTCGGTGATCTGCCTGAGTGTGGCGGTGTAGCGCTGGAAGGCTTCGCGCCCTTCGTCGGTCAGCGCCAGCCAGGTCCGGGGGCGCTTGCCGACGAAGCCCTTCTTCGCCTGCACGTAGCCCGCCTTCTCCAGCGTCGTGATGTGCTTGGACAGCAGCGAGTCGCTGACCTCGATCGTGTCTCTGAGGTAGCTGAACTCGATCGTCTCCGCCGCCGCGAGCATGGCCATGATCGACAGTCGTACCGGCGCATGGATGATCTCGTCGAGCGCGTGCCGGGGGTGGCTCACTGATCACCCTCGGAGCGGTGCACGCGCACCGCGCCGTACAGCAGGGGGGCGGCCGCGACCAGCGCGACCAGGACGTCGGGCACCACCCACTCCGGCCCGGGCTCCAGCGGACGCAGGAACATGTTGTAGAGCGACGCGAGCACGGTCGTCCCCACGTATGCCCCGGTGACGGGATAGATGATCCGGGACATCAGCCGGCTGTGGACGCGCGCGCGGAAGGCGAGGCGGGCGCCGAGCACCAGACCGACGATGAGGAGCCCCCACAGGCCGTTGTATTCCCGGACCGCTTCGGGGCCGAGCAGCGCGGCCAGCCAGTAGACGGTGCTGATCAGCCACAGCGTCAGAAAGAAGATCGCGCCCCGCCGGCCGGACCTGCGTACGGTGCTCCGCGCGCGCTCCACCTCGTGCAGCGCGGCCTCCGCCGAGAAGTCGCCCTGTTCTGCCATGTTTCCTCCTGCTCATCTATTTGACTCTCAGAAGAGTACTCAACCGCCGTTCAAGTGTCCAGCGCCGGCGATTTCCGGCAGGGCGGACGGGCTCCAGGCCGCTGTGCGGCCGGGAAGCGGGTGGATCTAGCTGGAGATCCCCTTCCGGGGCAGGCGCTAGAGCTTGATCCGGCCGGTCAGCCACCACTCGAGATACTCGGCCAGGCCGGGGGCGACCCAGGTGCGGCTGTCGTTCTCGTGGTTCCAGGCGAACACGTCGGAACGGTCGGTGTGGGGGACGAGCGCGAACTGGTCGCCGTTGCCGGCGTCGGCGAAGAAGAGCAGCGGGTCGAACGGCATGTAGAAGAGCGGTGCGAACCCGCCGTTCCGGCGGATGGCCAGGTTGTCGGCGGCGATGCGTTCGATCGGCCAGATCAGCCCGAGGCCGTACGCGCCTTCGACACCGTTGCTCTCGCGCAGCAGCGCGGCGAGCTGGTCGGGCAGCCGATGGCCGAGGAGTTGCGCGCACTCACGGATCGCCGACTCGGGCGCAGGCGGGTGCAAGGTCGTCTCGTCCGGCAACGCGGAGATCAACGCGGTCCACATGGTTCGATCATGCCCGACGAACCCCTTGTGGGCCGCTGATCAGCTCTCCGGGCAGTTGCGGGGGCCGACGCTCTGCCCTGCGCCGATGACCGTGACCTGGACAGGGCCTCCCGGCGCCGTGGTGGTGGCCGTGCACACGATCTGCTCGACGGCGAGTGCGGACAGTTCGGCGGCCGGAATGGACAGGGCCACCACCAAGTGGCCGGCCGGGTCGGCGTTCACCGAGAGCGGGGCGGCTTCGGGCGGGACGTCGGTGGTCAGTCCGCGTGCCTGTTCCACCGCGGTGGGCCCGGCCGCCAGCAGCGCGAGCGTGTCCACCATGAACAGGGGACGACCACGGGGCCCGGGCCGCGTCACCGCGCTGAGCCGGCCGTCCTTCACGAGGTAGAGGGTGATCGTCGTGGTCAGCGCGACGGGTCCGCTCGGCGGGGGGCCGACGCGGATGACGTCGCTGGGTCGCACGCCGCAGCCGGTCACGGCGACGAGTGTGATGAGGCCCGCGGCGAGCACGCGGCGGGCGAGCCCGGTCCTCACTCGGGGCCTCCCGTGTTGGTCTGTGCGTCCGGATCGTGTTCCCGGCGTGGCAGGCGCAGCGTGAAGACGGCGCCGCCGTCCGGGGCGTTGGCGACGGTGAGATCGCCTCGGTGCAGGCGCGCGTTCTCCCGCGCGATGGCGAGGCCGAGGCCGCTGCCCTCGGACCTGGCCCTGGCCGCGTTGGCCTTGTAGAACCGGTCGAACACGTGCGGCAGCACCGCTTCGTCCAGCCCCTGTCCGTGGTCGCGGACTTCAAGAGCGATCCAGTGCGGGTCGGCGGAGAGCTTCACCGACACCGGTGGCTCGCCGTGCCGCAGGGCGTTGCCGACCAGGTTCGCGAGGATGACGTCCACCCGGCGCGGGTCCAGCCGGGCCGTCACGGCGGGGGGCAGCTCGGTGTGCACCGGCTCCGACCAGCCCCGGGTACGCAGGGTCGCGCGCACCAGCTCGGCCACGTCGACCTCGTTCAGCGCGAGGGCCGCGACGCCGGAGTCGAACCTGCTGATCTCGATGAGGTCGTTCACCAGCCCGGTGAGGTTGAGCGTCTCCTGGCTGACCAGCTTGGCGGCCCGGCCGGCGGGCTCGGGCAGCCCGGCCGCCTCCTCGTCGAGGACGTCGGCGACCGCGGCGAGCGCGGCCAGCGGGGTGCGCAGCTCGTGGGACACGTCGGCCACGAACCGGCGGGCGTCGGCCTCCATCTCGCGGAGCTGCTTGACGTGCCGTTCCAGCTCCGCGGCGGTGTTGTTGAACGTGCGTGCCAGGTCGGCCAGCTCGTCGGAGCCGCGGACCGCGATCCTGGTCCGCAGCTCGCCCTCGCCCAGCAGGTGTGCCGCCCGGCCCAGCTCGCGCACCGGGCGCAGCACGCCACGGGTGGCCAGCAACGCGAGGACGACCGCGAACACCAGGACCGCCCCGCCGATGAGCCAGGCGCGGGTGGCGAGCCGGTCGATGCTGTGCTGTTCGGGATGCAGGCTGTGCGCGACGTAGACCTCGATGCCGGACGCCCGCGTCGGCCGGTCCCCTTCGGCGATCAGCACCGGCGCGCCGATGATCAGGAAGGGCCTGCCCCGCCACATCACGCGCTGCCACGCGATGACGCCGTCGGCAACCGCCTGCCGCAGCGGCCGCGGAATCACCCCGGGATCCAGGTCGGACGGCGAGTGCGCCTCGCGGTAGACGGCGATCGCTGGGCCGTTCCCGTCGGCGACGGTGCGGGCGATCTCGCCCAGCTCGGCCGCGTCCGGCGTCGGAGTCCGCAACGGGAAGAGCGCCTCCAGGCGGCTTCTCATCACCTGCAGCGCGGGATCCTGGGCCCGCTGCAGGATGTCGTTGCGGGCCTGGACGTACATCCCGCCGGCCACCGCCGCCGCGGTGACCACACACAGCAGCGCGAACGCGAACAACAGCCGGGCACGCAGCCCCAGGCTCGGCCGAGGTGCCATCGGCGGCTCACACCGGCCCGAACCGGTACCCGAACCCACGCACCGTCTGCACGTAGACGGGCGCCGCCGAGTCGTCCTCGATCTTGGCGCGCAACCGCTGCACGCACGCGTCCACCAGACGCGAATCGCCGAAGTATCCGTGCTCCCACACCGACTCCAGCAACTGCTGGCGGGTGTGCACGCGGCCCGGCGTGCCGGAGAGTTCGAGCAGCAGGCGCAGCTCGGTGGGGGCGAGGCTGACCGGCACGCCGCGGTGGGCGACCACCAGCCCGGCCCGGTCGATGGTCAGGTCCCCGTAGCGCTCCAGCTCCGCCTGGTCCCGGCCGACCCGCCGGAGGACCGCGCGGATGCGTGCCTCCAGCACCCTGGGTTGCACCGGTTTGACCACGTAGTCGTCGGCGCCCGCCTCCAACCCGGCGACCACGTCCATGTCGTCGCCGCGCGCGGTCAGCATGATGATCGGCACCTCCCCGACGGCCCGGATGCGGCGGCAGACCTCGAACCCGTCCATGCCGGGCAACATCAGGTCGAGCACGACGACGTCGGGCAGGTCCGCACGCAGCCGGTCGAGCCCCTGCTCGCCGGACTCCGCCGCGCGCACCCGGTGCCCGTGCCGGGTCAGGGCCAGCTCAAGGCCCTCCCGCACGGCCGGGTCATCCTCGATCAACAACACTCGCGACACGCTGCCGAGCATCTCAGCACGCTCCGTAACTCGCCCGCCAGTCAACACCATCCACTGTCGGCCGGCCGTGTCCCCGCCCCGTCCGCGCCATGTCATGGTTGTGTCACGGTCGAGCCGACGATCGCGCGGACGGTCGCGCCGTCGACAAACGGTGACATGCGGCGGACAACGCGCGCACATTCGGCACCAATCGTAGTTCGTCATGAACGAACCACGGACCATCCCACCTCGGCCCCGAGATCGGCTGTTCGCCGCGGTCACACTGGTGCTCGCGGTTCTCCTGCTGCCCGCGGCGTACGTCCGCCGTCCCGGCCGCGCCCGCGAACTGGCCTGCCAATGGGCATTACGGATGCGATTCCCCGCCGAGGACCTGACCGGGCTCACCGACGGCACCACGGCGGCGTTCACCGCGGCGCGCACCACGGCGCTCTGGCGTCACGGCCAGCTCATCGGCCTCACCTCGGGCTACCGCGATCCCCTTGTCCAGCAACGGATGTTCGACGAGGAGGTGCGCCGCTCCGGCTCCCCGGCCTCGGCACGGATGCTCGTCCTGCCGCCGGCGGAGTCCAATCACGTCAAGGGCATCGCGCTGGACGTACGCCCCCACGAAGGCGCCCGCTGGCTCGAGGAACACGGCGCCCGCTACGACCTCTACCGCCTGTACGACAACGAGTGGTGGCACTTCGAGTACCGCCCGGACACCGGCGGCACCCCGCCACCCCGGCGCCCCCACCCCGGCCTGGGCCACGTCATCGAGAACGGCGGCCAGCCGTAGCCCATCAACGGCGGTATCGATCAGACGTCCGAAGAGAGGGCAGGGGTTTGTCGTCGGGGAGTGACAACGCGTCCGGATCGCTGGGACGGCGCCTGCGAGCGGCGCGCGAGACGGCGTTCGTGGGGCGGGAGGAAGAGCTGGCGGCTTTCAACGCGGCGTTGTACGGCGGCGGCTGCAGCGTTCTGTACGTGCACGGTCCCGGCGGCATCGGGAAGTCGGCCTTGTTGCGGCGGTTCGCTCACGAGGCCGCGCTGGCGGGGCGGCCGGTGTCCATGGTGGACGGGAGCATGGTGGGGAGCATCGTGGACGGGCGCACGGCGGAGCCGTCGGCGGCGGCGTTCGAGGCTGAGGCCGGGCCGGTGCTTCGCGACGCGGACGCGGTGCTGCTGGTCGACGACTTCGAACGAATCCAGGGCCTGGAGGGATGGCTGCGCGAGCGGTTCCTGCCACGGCTGCCTATGGGGGCGCTGGTGGTGATCGCGGGGCGGTACCCGCCGGACCTGCGGTGGCGGGCGGATCCCGGATGGGCGGGGGCGCTGGAGGTGCTGCCGCTGCGCGGCCTGCGAGCCGGAGACGCACGGGCCCTGATGGACTCCTCAGGGACGCCGGCCGAGTCGCGCGAGCCGCTGCTGGCCTTCGCCGGTGGTCATCCGCTGGCGCTGCTGCTGGGGGCGGCCGTGGCGGTGAAGGACGGCGGGGTCGGCCGGCGGTGGACGCCGGATCAGGGCGTGGTGGCCACGCTGCTGGATCACCTGGTGGGCGAGCTGCCTTCGGCGGCGCATCGGCGTGCTCTGGAGATCTGCGCGCATGCGTACACGACGACGGAGGACCTGCTGCGGGCGGTCTTGCCACAGGACGCCGGGACGTTGTTCCGGTGGTTGCGGCGGCTGCCGTTCGTGGAGTCGAACAGCCTCGGGCTGTTCCCGCATGGCGTGGTGCGGGAGGTGCTGGAGGCGGACCTGCGATGGCGGGATCCCGAGGGGTACGCGGTGATGCACGACCGCATTCATGCGCATCTGGCGGACAGGGTGCGTACGGCGAGCGATGCGGACGTGCCCGGCGCGGTGGCGGCGCTGCTCCACCTGCATCGCGACAACGCGGCGCCGGCCGGTTTCCACGGTCGCCACGACGAGGGCGAGTTCCGGGAGGAGGCGCTGCGGGAGGAGGACGTGGGCACGTTGCTCCGGGTGGCGACGGCGGCGGAGGGCGCGGCGTCGGCGGCCCGCGCCGCCTTCTGGGCGGAACGTCGGTCGGCGGCGTTCCGGCTGTACCGGCGGGCCGAGACCGGCGAGCCCGTGGCCTTCTCCGCGTGGTTGCGGCTGGCGGAACCCGATGAGGAGGAGCTGACGGCCGACCCCCTCGTGGCCAGGGCATGGGCGCACGCGCGTGCCACCACGCCGTTGCGGGCCGGTGAACATGTGGCGGTCGGCCGGCAGTGGGTGCTGCCGCCCTATCGCGGGAACTCGCCGGTGACGGATCTGATCCAGTGGCGAGTGATCGGCAATTGTCTGCGGTCCGAGCGGATGGCCTGGTCGTACATCGAGATGCGGCATCCGGACCCGGCGTGGGTGGAGCGTCTGCGGCGGCGTTACGGGATGCGTGACATCTCCGAGCGGCCGTGGCCGGGGGATGACGCGTACGCCCTGTTCGCTCATGACTGGCGGGCGGTGCCGGTGCGGGCGTGGCTGGAGCGGATGAGCCGACTGCTCGTCGCGGGGCCCGCCGGCGGCCCGAGCGCCGCGACGGCGGAGCTGGCGGTGCTGTCGCGGGCGGAGTTCGCCGAGGCGGTGCGCAAGGCGTTGCGCCAGGTGTCGCGGCCGGACGCGCTGGCCGCCTCCCCGCTGACGCGTACCAGGCTGATCGCCGAGCGGGCCGGGCAGAACCCGGCCACGGCACTGGGTGACCTGCTCCGCCAGGCGATCGACGACCTGCGTGAGGATCCGCGGGCGGTCAAGTTCCACCGGGCGCTGTCCGTCACGTTCCTTCACGGCGCGCCCACCCAGGAGCTGGCCGCGGAACGGCTCGGCCTCCCCTTCACCACCTACCGCCGCCATCTGACGGCCGGCCTCGAACGCGTCTGCGCCGACCTGTGGCACCGGGAGCTGTACGGCACGGGCGCACCGGCGTACCGGCCCGACCTGTGAGCGAACGCGACCGAGGGTCCGTCAGTCGGCGAGCGCGAAGCCGACCGCCGCCTCGGCGTGCAGTCGAGCGCTCGGCAGCACCGGGAGGGCGCTGTCCTTCTCGCCGATCAGCAGCTCGATCTCCGTGCAGCCGAGGATGACGCCTTCGGCGCCGTCGTCCGCGAAGTCATTGATGATCCGGGCGTACGCGTCCCTGGACGACTCCCGGAGCACCCCGCGCACCAGCTCGTCGAAGATCACGCGATGGACCAGTTCCCGCTGCTCGCGCCGCGGGACGACCACGTCGAAGCCGTGGGCGGCCAGCCGATCCCGGTAGAAGGGCCCCTCCATGGTGAAGTGAGTGCCCAGCAGACCGACCTTGCGCATGCCCCTGGCGCGGATCTCGGCGCCCAGGGCGTCGGTGATGTGCAGCACGGGCACGCTCACGGCCCGCTCGACGTCGTCGCTCACCCGGTTGAAGGTGTTGCTGCAGATGAGCAGGAGGTCGGCGCCGAGATCCGCCAGCTTCCCGCCCGCACCGGTCAGCAGCGTACTCACCTCGTCCCAGCGGTCGGCGAAGATGAGGTCCTCGACGGTCGTGTAGTCGACCGACCAGATGAGGCTGTTGGCGGAATGGCTGCCGCCGAGCCGCTCGCGTACGCGCTGGTTGATGATCTGGTAGTAGATCACCGTCGACTCCCAGCTCAACCCGCCGATGAGACCGATAGTACGCATGGGACTCCGTTTCCTGTGTATGCCGAGTGTGTGCGAGCCGAGGTCAGGCGTCGGCCAGCGCACGGGCGAAGGCGCCGAGCCCGATCTCGCTGGACGCCTTGACGAACACCACGTCTCCCGGTTCGACAAGCGCGGTGGCCAGCCTGAGCGCCCCGGCCACGTCCTCGGCGGCGTGGACGGCCACGCCCTGGTCCGAGGACTCCGCCGCCTGCGCCATCGCGAGCGGATCCCCTGCTCCGACCGCGATCAGCACGTCGAAGCGGAGGTCGGCGACGAGCCGGCCCATCTCCGCGTGCCGGGCGCGGGAGGCGTCCGCCTGCTGCCCCATCGCGCCGAGCACGGCCACGGTACGACGGGCGCCGGCCAGAGCCCTCGCCGCCCGCAGCCCGGCCCGCATGGATTCGGGGTTGGCGTTGTAGGCGTCGTTGACGATGGTGATGCCGTCAGGTCGTTCGACGATCTCCAGCCGGCCCGCGGAGCGCCGCCGGGCGGCGTTCAGGCCGTCGGCGATCTCGGCGACGCCCAGGCCGAGTACGGTGGCGACGGCGGCGGCGGCCAGGGCGTTGCCCACCTGGTGCTCGCCTATGAGGTCGAGTCCGACCGGGGCGCGGCCGGCGGGCGTCACCAACTCGAACGCGGTTCGCGCGCGGTCGGCCATCCGCACCTCTTCCGCTCGCACCTGCGCCCGCGCCGACCTGCCGTACCACAGGATCGGGGCCCTGGTGCGGCCGGCCATGCCCCTGACGTAGGGGTCGTCGGCGTTCAGCAGCGCGAACCCGTCCGCCGCGAGCGCCTCGACCAGCTCGCCCTTGGCCTCGGCCACGTCGGCCGGCCCGGTTCCCATGCGCTCCACATGCGCGGTGCCGACATTGAGCACCAGCCCGACCTGGGGCGGCGCGAGCCCGGTCAGGTACGTCAGATCGCCCTTCCGGCCCGCGCCCATTTCCAGCACCAGGTATCGGGTGGTGGCATCGGCGCGCAGCACGGTGAGCGGCAGCCCCAGCTCGTTGTTGAACGACCTGTCGGTGGCGACCGTCGCGGCATGCCGTTCGAGCACCTGGGCCAGCAGGTCCTTGGTCGTCGTCTTGCCCACGGAGCCGGTCAGGCCGATCACGGTCGGGCTGATGTGCTCGAGCAGGTGCCTGGCCAGCAGGCCGATCGCGAGCTGGACGTCCTCGACCACGAGGGCGGGCACGCCGACGGGCCTCGCGGCCAGCACGGCGACGGCGCCGCCCGCGACGGCTCGGGCCGGTCAGTCGTGACCGTCGACGCGGGCGCCGACCGTCGCGGCGAACAGGCCGCCAGGCGCCACCTCGCGCGAGTCGACCGCCGAGGGCGCCGTCACCAGCGCCTGCGGGTCGCGCACGTCACACAGGCGCGCGCCGACGACCCGCGCGATCCTGTCCAGCGTCATGGGGATCACGAGCCGCTCCTGGCGAACGCGAGGTCGATGAGGCGGCGCAGCAGGTCCGGGTACGGGACACCGCTCGCGGCCCAGGCCCTGGCGTAGACGGAACGGGAGGTGAAGCCGGGCATGGTGTTGATCTCCAGCACGAACAGGCGTCCGGTGTCCTCCTCATAGAGGAAGTCGGCACGGGACAGGCCGTAGCCGCCGATCGCCCGGAAGGCGCGCAGGGCCAGCTCGCGCACGTCCTCGGCGACCCGTTCCGGCAGCACGGCGGGGATGGCGGCGATCTCGGCCCGGCTGAGGTACTTGGCCTCATAGTCGAGCCAGTCGCCGGGCACGATGAGCTCGCCCGGCACCGAGGCGTCCGGAGCGTCATAGCCGCCGAGCACGCCGCAGATGATCTCGCGCGCGGTCACGCCCTGCTCGACGATGACCACCCGGTCGTGGGCCAGCGCCAGATCCACGCCTGCGCGCAGCTCCTCCATGGAGGTGACCCGTGAGATGCCGATGGAGGAGCCCATGCTCGCCGGTTTGACGTACATCGGCCAGTCGAGCGACTTCACCAGACCCCAGTGGTCGGTGGTGGTGCGCCATTCGTGCTCGGTGAACCACACATGTGGGGTGACCGGAATGTCCTCCGCCAGGAAGGCGCGGCGCATCGCGACCTTGTTCATGGCCACGGCGGAGGCCATGACGCCGCAGCCCACGTACGGGATGCCCAGCGTCTCCAGGTGACCCTGGACGACGCCGTCCTCGCCGAACGGGCCGTGCAGCACGGGGAAGACCACGTCCGCCAGACCGCGTCGCAGCTCCACCGGCCACCTGCCCTGCCGGTCGATGATGACGGCGACGGGCTCGTACAGGTCCCTCGGCAGGGCATCGAGCACGGCCTGCGCCGACTGCAGCGAGACCTCGTGCTCGGCGGACGGCCCACCCGCCAGCACAGCCACGCGTACGCGTTCAGTCACGATCAATGAGCCTTCCTCGGTGGCACGGCGACGGCACCGGCAGCGGCACGGCGTTCGCCGTCGCAGGATGAGCCTGCCGAGTGTCGGCTCTCCGGCTGACCGGTTCCCAGGCCATTCGCTGTCCACTTCCTGACCGAAGCGCACCGAAGCGCACCGACGCGCACAGCCCGACGGCATCTCCGAGGCAGGCATCGGGATTACTCATCGAGGCGGAGCGGTGACGGTCTACGATGCCAGGCATGGCCGTCCCCGAGCTGATCCGCATCGTCACCCGTTCCTCCCCCATGGCGCTCGCCCAGGTCGAGCGAGTCCGCCACGAGCTAGCCGAGCTGCACCCCGGCATCCGGACGGAAGTCGTCCCGGTCACCACCTCGGGCGACAGGTGGCAGGGCGCCCTGTCGGCGCTCGGCGGGAAGGGCGCCTTCACCAAGGAGGTCGACGAGGCGCTGCTCGCGGGGCAGGCCGACGTGGCCGTGCACTGCATGAAGGACGTGCCGGCCGACCGGCCGCTGCCCGCCGGGACGGTGTTCGCCGCCTACCTCAAGCGGGACGACCTGCGCGACGCCCTGGTCCACCCCGGCGGGCTCACGCTGGACGAGCTGCCGGAAGGGACCCGGGTCGGCACCTCGTCGGTCCGGCGCATCGCCCAGCTCGCCTCCTCCCACCCGCACCTGCGGTGCGTGCCGATGCGCGGCAACGCCAATCGCCGCCTGGACAAGCTCGACGACGGCCAGGCCGACGCGCTCCTGCTGGCCGTGTCCGGGCTGGAGCGGATCGGCATGCGGAGCCGGATCAGCGAGGCGCTGTCGCTGGAGACGATGTGCCCGCCCATCGGCGCCGGCGTGCTCGCCCTGCAGTGCAGGCAGGACGACGCGGCGACCATCGACGCCGTCGCCGGGCTGGGGCACGCCGACACCTGGCGCGAGGTCACGTCCGAGAGGATGCTGCTGCACGTCCTCCAGGGGCACTGCAACAGCCCGATCGCCGGATACGCCCGCGCGGAGCGCGACGGCCGTCTGTCGCTGCGGGCCCGCGTCTTCACGCCGGACGGCAAGACGGTCCTGGACGCCCACGAATGGGCGGGCCCGCTCGACCCGGCGACTCTGGGCACGTCGGTGGCCGTCGCCCTGCTGCGCCAGGGCGCGCGGGACCTCATCGACGCCATCCCACACTGATCGCCGCCGACGTCACACGCCCCGAGCCGGGGAGAGCAGTCGGGCCAGGTCCGGCCGGGCGTTACCGTTCCCGGCGCCGACGCGCGACATGGACGATGACGTCGGCGGAGATCTCGACCGTCGCGGGCAGCACCCGCCTGATCCGGCCGAACACCTGCTCCCGCGCCACGGGCGGCAACATGAGATAGGCCGAGACGGTCGAGAGATAGCCGAGGTAGTCGTGGGCGCTCATCGTCAGGCGCCGCTCGACCACGCACTGCCGAACGTCGGCGAACCACTCCGCTCGCTGGAGCTCCGTACCCGGCCACTGCATGGCCTGCTCCGGGGGCGTCCCGTCCGGGGACGGGATCTCGTCGCCGGCCAAGAACGGCGACCGCGCCGCCCGAACAGCCTCCGCCACGGCCGGGTCGGCCAGATGGAACGGCCCGCCGAACGAGGCGAACACCCCGCCCGGCTCCAGCAGCGTGGCCATGCGGGACCACCGATCCTCCGGGCTCGTCCAGTGCAACGCCGCGGCCGCGTAGACCAGCCCGTACCGCTCGCCGGGTCGCAGGTCCTCGAACGCGGCCCGCACGGTCCTGACGTCCGCCGGGACGTGCTTGCGCAGCTTGGCGAGCATGGCCCCATCGGGCTCGGTCGCGGTGACCACGACCCCTCGTCGAGCGAACAGCCGGGTCGCCTTTCCCGTCCCGGCGCCGATTTCCAGAGCGGTCCGTACGGGCTGGGCCGCGTAGGCCATCACCACGTCGAACAGCTCGTCGGGATAGCCTGGCCGGAACCGTTCGTAGGCTTCCGCGATCTCTCCGAAGCTCAGCGCGCGACTGGACATGCCGAGCATCCTGACACGAGCCGCACCGCCAGCGCTTCGTTTGCCGAGACGGCCCGAAGGCTTCACGTGTGTTCGCCGCTGATGCTGCGGAGATCACTCAGTTCAAAGTCGATCCATTCGAGAAAGCTGGTCGTCCCGTGTTCAGTGAGGTCGCGAAGCGTTACGCCGAGTTGGTTCGCCGGATGCCGTGGGAGCACATGGCGTGCACGGTGACACTCCCTGACCATGGCGTACTGACGGTCGGAGACGCGGTGCGCCGGCTTGGGCTCGACGCCGCCGTCCCGCATGCCTCGGGAGAGGGGGAGCCGGAGGATCTCGGCCTCCAGCAGGTCGGCGTCGGCGTCGTCACGTGGTCGAACAACCCTTACCCCGATGGCAAGGAGCTGACGGATCGACTCGGTGGTGCAGGATTCCGGCACTGGTATCTGGCCGTCGACATCGAGGGCAACACCACCCTGTACGCCCGCTACGGAGACAACGACGGACAGCTTCAATTCCCCGAACCTGAGTGGATGCCCTTCATCCCCTGGACCGAACAGATCGGGCCGCTGGCGCCCTATGCGGAGATGTTCGCCGCCGTCTACGACACCTGGTCCGGCGAGCCCGAGACCTGGACGGACAACCCCGAGGTGTCGGTGGTGGGCACGTGCCTTGCGGTGATCGAGCTGGAAAGCGGCGTTCGCCTGGACAAGGAGATGAGCAGGGGTCCGCTCAAGGGCGCGGCGGTTGCCGTACGCGGGCGGCCTCTCGGGTGAGGTGGTCGCGTTCCGGAACGCTGGTGGCGGCGCGGGCGGCCGCGGCGTACAGCTCGGCGGCGCGTTCGAGGTCGCCGGCGCGTTCGCGCAGGTACGCCGTCACCGCGGTGTGCCGGGGCACGTCGGGGGGCACGTCGGCCAGCGCCGCCAGACCGGCCTGCGGTCCGTCGGCCTCGCCGACCGCCACCGCGCGGTTGAGCCGTACCACCGGGCTGCCGGTGAGGCGCAGCAGTTCGTCGTACCACTCCACGATCTGCACCCAGTCCGTCTCGCAGGTCGTACGGGCGTCCGCGTGCAGGGCGGCGATCGCGGCCTGCGCCTGGTATTCGCCCAGCCGGTCACGGGCCAGCGCGCCCTGCAGAATCGCCACCCCCTCGGCGATCAGGCCGGTGTCCCAGAGCGACCGGTCCTGCTCGGCGAGCGGCACCAGGCGGCCACCCGGGCCGGTACGGGACACGCGGCGCGCATGGTGCAGCAGCATGAGCGCGAGCAGCCCCGCGACCTCGGGCTCGCCGGTCAGGGCGACGAGCTGGCGGGTCAGGCGGATCGCCTCGGCCGCCAGGTCGACGTTTCCGCCGTACCCCTCGTTGAAGACGAGGTAGAGCACGCGCAGCACCGTCCCGAGATCGCCGGGCTGGTCGAGCGGCAGCCCAGCGATCCGCCGCTTGGCCCGGCTGATCCGCTGCGCCATGGTCGCCTCGGGGACGAGGTACGCCGTCGCGATCTGCCGCGTCGTCAGGCCGCCCACCGCGCGCAGCGTCAGGGCGACGGCCGCCGCCTGCGGCAGGGTGGGGTGCGCGCACAGGAAGTACAGCCGCAGCGTGTCATCCGTGGCGGGCGCAGGACCGGCGGGAGGCTCGGCCTCCACGGCGAGTTCCCGGCCCCGCCGCGACGCCTCGGCACGGGCGGCGTCGAGGAACTTGCGCCACGCGACCGCGACGAGCCAGCCCTTCGGATCGCGCGGTGGGTCGTCGGGCCAGGTGTCCACCGCCCGGATCAGCGCCTCCTGCACGGCGTCCTCGGCCGACGCGAAATCGGCGCCGCGCCGGACGAGGACACCGATCACCGCGGGTACGAGCTCCCGCAGCAGCGAGTCGTTCAATCGGTCACCGTGTGCGACTCGGTGAGAAACGGCCGGACCTCGAGCCACTCGTGGATCGGCTCGCCACCGGCCCCCGGAGCCGCGGACAGCTCCCCGGCCAGTTGGACCGCGCGATCCCAGGACTCCACGTCGATGATCATCCAACCGGCGATCAGGTCTTTCGTCTCGGCGAACGGACCGTCGGTCACCGGCGGCCGCCCCTCGCCGTCATAGCGGACGAACGCGCCCCCGGGCGCCAGCGCCTGGCTGTCGACGAACTCGCCCGTCTCCTCCAGCCGGGCCGCGAAGTCACGCATGTACTGCATGTGCGCGTCGACCTCCTCCGGCGTCCACCGGTCCATCGGCGCCCAGTCGGAAGCCGGGGCCGGGGCACCTCGGTAGTGCTTCAGCAGCAGGTATTTCATGGTCGTTCTCCCTTTCGTCGCGCGGCCCGTCGTGGCCACTCGTGTCCCTGGGACGGAGCCGGCGCCGCATTCTCGACACCGTCCAGGACACTCGACGAAATTTCTCAGGGTGCTCCCGCCTCGGTGTGGTTCCCGAGGCTTCTCCGCGCGGTCAAAGCCGACCGTATCGGATCGCGTCCCGCGGCGGGGCTCGGGCGGTCAGGCGGGCGACGCGGCCCCCGCACGGTCGAGCGGCGGGGGCCGGTCAGGCGGTCGTCAGTCGGCGCAGATGGCGAAGACGCTGATGCCGACGTCGTTGTAGCCGATCTGGCGGCCGATGCCGATCCAGCCGCGTCCGTCGTCGGTGGGGAACGACCCCACCAGGATGGCCCCGTTGCCGCGCGCCTCTGCGCCGCCGCCGAGGACGCGCTTGGAGCCGGGGCAGTGGAGCGTGCGGCGTTGGAAGTTGGGGACGTTGGCGTTGGGCAGGGTGACGAGCTGGTAGCCGGGAGGCAGGGCCGCCGCTTGGTGAGCGGCTGCCGCGACCGGGGTGGACGCCTGGGCGGCGACGACGGCGCCCGTCACGCACGCCGCCGTCGCGAGAGCGGTGATGGACAGGATCAGGGACTTCTTGGACTGCATGGTTTCTCCTTCTGTCCTGTTCCCTGTTGGGCACGGCTTCCGGGCAGCAGGCGGCACGTGGGAGGGTGCGTGTGCTGGGGGTGACGTGAGCTCAGGGAGTATGAACCTGACACGCTGAGTATCCGGTCAGTCGCACTCCGTGTCCATAGGTGGCCGCGTCAAATGATCCGAACCGATTCCGGGGGGGTCAGTGGCACCGGGGCGCGGAGGGTCGCGAACACACGGCGGCGGTGCGGGCCGTGGCGTGGCGTTGCACGGGCTCCCCCTGGTGGAGGCGGGAGCCCGCGGGCTACTGGCCTGTCACCGTCACCGAGGCGAAGGCGTTGACGATGCGGTGGTCGGAGCAGGCCCTGTCGCGGTTGGCGCCGCAGATGTGCCCGATCGGCTGGGAGTCCTCCCGGTAGCCGGTGAGCTTGCCGGCCTCGGCGAACACGAGGTCCACCTTGCCCGGCTGGCCGCACGAGCCCGGGGTTCCGCCCTCCGTGGTCTGCTCTCCCCAGCCGGGGCAGATCGGGTCCTGGTCGTCGAGTTCGTGATAGCGGCCGCGGTTGCCGGTGTTGTTCACGGTGTCGACCGTGGGGGAGTACCAGCCGTCGAGCAGCGGGCTGTGCGGCTGGAGGTTGAAGTCCCCGGCGATCAGCACCGTGTCGCCCTGGGCGCGGTAGCGCTCGATGACGTCGTGCACGTAGGCGAGCTGCGCCGCCTGGGAGTCCTTGACGTACGTGAGGTGGGTGGTGCAGAACCGCAGGTGCGGCAGGGCGGCGACGGGCGCGCACAGCAGCTTGCGCTGTTTGTCCTCGGCGGCCTGCGGAAGTGTGAACCGGTCGGTGGGGCCGAGGGCGAAGCGGCTGAAGATCGCGACACCGTAGCCCGTTCCCGCGCAGTATTTCGGGTCGTCGGCGGGGGTCATTCGTTCGTAGCGGGCGAAGTTGAGCGGGTTCTGCGGCCAGCCGATCCGCTGCAGGTGGTCGATCACCGCGCCGTACTGGTTGTGGCACATCTCGTTGACCGACACGAAGTCGGGCTTGCGGGCGCTGATCGAGCCGCCGATCGCCTGGATGATGCCGTTGGTCGTGGAGCCGAGATGGGTGCCGTGGCCGCCGATGTTCCAGTGCCAGATCTGGTACGTCGTGGCCGTGCTCATGCGGGCGTGGGACGGTGCAGTCGTCGTCACGGCGATCGTGACCGCCATCGCGATCACCGTCCACAGCCGTCGCGAGGCGCCTCGCGATAAACCGATCTTCATATGATCAATGTGCACCACTTCTCCTGTCATGACACCTGTCAGGTGACCGGTCTGCCGAAAACCCGCGGGCTCAGTGCGGCCGGGCGAGGCCGTCCGCCGTACCGGGCAGGTTCCGGCCCAGGCGGGCGAGCGGGGACGTGGCCATGAAGAGCGGAGACAGCGCCAGCGCGACGGCGGCCAGCAGCAGGCTCGTCCGCGGCCCGGCCACGCCGGCGAGATGGCCACCCAGAAGGGAGCCGAGCGGGGTCAGGCCCATGCCGAGGAAGTTGACCGTCGCGACGACCCGGCCCTGGAGGGGGATGGGGGTGATGGCCTGGCGTACCGTCACGACGGTGACGTCCACCACCTGGCTGAAGACGCCGAACAGGAAGTTCACGGCCATGAGCGCGGCGACCGTGAGCGCGGACGAGCCGTGCAGCGCGGGGACGCACAGCATCACGCCGTCGGCGAGCACCGCGGCGGACACCATCACGACGCCGTAGCCGTACCGCGCGGGCAGTGTGGCCGCCAGCACGGAGCCCACCAGCGCGCCCGGCCCCATCGCCGCCAGCACCAGCCCGATGGCGACGCCGGACAGGTGCAGCGTACGCGGCAGGAACAGCAGGTAGACGGTCATGAACGCGGCGAAGGAGAACTGGAAGAGCGCCGAGGAGATCCCCACCGCGCGCAACGAGGCGTTGCCGGCGACGAGGCGCAGCCCCTCGTGGATCTGCCGCCACACACCCGCCTCCCGCGCAGAGGGCGGTTCGGGCATCGGCTCGGGACGGCGGATCCGCTGGATCGACAGGAACGACAGGGTGAAGAAGAACGCGCTCGCCGCGAGGGCGATCGGCGCGCTGAGAAGCGACACCAGCGCGCCGCCGAGCGCGGGCGCCGCGATCCGGGCCGCGGAGCCGCTGCCTTCGAGCGCGCTGTTGCCCTGGGCGAGCTGCCCGCGTCTGACCAGACGTACGAGGCAGGCGTGGTAGGCCACGTCGAAGTACACGGTGAGGACGCCGACGAGGAACGCGACCAGGAGCAGCAGCGGGATGTCCAGCAGGCCGAGGAGGTACGCGGCGGGGACGACCGCGAGCACCACGGCCCGGCCGGAGTCGGCCAGCACCATCACGGTGCGGGAGCGCCGGCGGTCCACCCAGGCGCCGACGAGGAGCGAGAGCAGCAGGATCGGCGCCTGCTGGACGGCGCGCAGGGCGCCGGTCTGGTGGGGGTCGGCATTGAGCGCGACCACGGCGACGAGCGGCAGGATGACCTGGCAGGCATGAGCCCCCAGTTGGGAGGCGGTCTGGCCGGCCCAGAGCCGGCGGAAGTCGTCATCGCGCCACAGGCTCGGCGGACGCGGGTCGTTCATCGACGGCCTCGCACGGGTGGACGCGCGGGCACGTCAGGGGGAGCGAACGGCACAGAGGTTCCTCGAAGTCGCTGAGAACGATGCCCGCCGAGGGGAGCGCGGGCAGGGGAAGGCTCGCTGTGCCGCAGGTCGGATACGGCACGCGGTGACAGGTCAGGAGTTACCTGGGGACGTCAGCGCGTGCTCGGTTGGCCGGGCATCTCCGCTCCTCCAAGGATCGTTCGCTGTGCGGAGCCTAACCGTCGGGCATCGCGGCGGACAAGGCGATTAAGCCCTCCTGCCCGGCCACCGCATCGCGGCCCGCCCGCCCGCCGGACGGCGGGAAGCCCGGCTCAGTCCATGTCGATGGCGTCGAGGTGCCGGAGCAGGCGGGAGAGGACGCGCACGCAGGCGTCGACCTCGGTGTCCGTGAGGCCCTCGCCGACCTGGCGCAGCACCGCGCGCTCGCGGTCGATCACGGTGGTGATGGCGGCCCGGCCCTCCTCGGTCAGCCGGATGAGCGAGGACCTCTTGTGGGCCGGATTGGGCGCGAACTCGACCAGCCCTCGCGCGGCCGCGTCGTTGATCATGCGCTGGACGAACTGGCGGCTCAACGCCTGCGCCCGGCCCATCTGCGGGACCGTCATGGGCCCGTGCCGGAGGAGGAGGTTGAGCACCGCCCGCACTCCCACCGACAGCCCTTCGATGGGCGCGTCCTGCTCCACCTGGCGATAAGCCCGCCGATACAGCGGGCCCACCAGGTCGAACACCTCGGAGAGCCGGTCGGCCGGCTCGGAGTCCTTCTCGTTCACCTCACCATGATGACACCCAGGTTGTCATCTTTGCGCAAAAATGACACCCTGGTTGTCATGAAGGACCTCTTCTGGCTCGACACCGGCACCGGCCGGCCCCTCGTCCTCCTGCACGGCGGCTTCGTGGACCACCGCATGTGGGACGCCCAGATTCCGATCCTCGCCTCGCGATACCGCGTCATCGCCCCCGACGCCCGCGGCCACGGCCGCTCCGCCAACCCCACCGGGCCGTACCGGCTCACCGACGATCTCGCCGCGCTGCTGCGCCATCTGGACACCGGGCCCGCGGTCCTGGCCGGGGTGTCCATGGGGGCGGGCGTCGCGGTCGACACCGCGCTGGAGCACCCGGAGCTGGTGGCCGCCGTGGTCGTCAGCGGCGCGGGGACCAGCCAGCCCTCCTTCTCCGACCCCTGGACCACCCAGGCCCTGGCCACCTGGCACGCGGCGATGGCCGCCGGTGACCTGGACGCCTCGGTCGAGGGGTTCATGCTCTTCGCCGCGGGGCCGTACCGGACCCTGGACGACCTCGACCCGGAGTTCGCCGGACGCCTGCGCCGGTTGGCCAGGGACACCATGTCCAAGCACACCGTCGGCGAGCCCCAACACCTCGTCCCGGTGCTCGACACCTGGGAGCGCATCGCCAAGATCGACGTCCCGGTGCTGGCCGTCAACGGCGCCCTCGACTCACCCGACCACCTCACCATGGCCGAACGGCTCGCCCGAACCGTCGCCGACGGCCGCACGGTCTCGATCGACGGCACCGCCCACTACCCCAACATGGAACGTCCGGACCGCTTCAACGACCTCCTCGAAGACTTCCTGCGTTCCCTTTCCTGAAGACGGCGGGCAAGCATCGACTCCAACGTCCGGCTCCACCGGCTGGAGGAGGTGGAATCGGTCATTCGGTCATTCATGGTCTCCTCCCGGGGGCGGAGATCAGGGGCCGGAAATCAGGGTCGCCGTGGGTGCGGTCTCCGATGCCTGACCGTTCTGTCATGTCCGATCTTGATGCGGTCGGAGCCCGAGGGCCGGGCTCCGCAGGATCGGAGGAACGACATGAAGGCGACCAGCACCAGAGCGACCGTCGCGGCCTGCCTGGCCGTGGCCATGGCGGCCATGGCGGCCACGGCGGCCGGTCCCGCCGTCGCGGCCGGGGCCGGGGCGGCGGTCGGGCGCGAAGACTGGCAGGGGCTGCTGGACGGGATCGTCGCCGCCGGCGCGGTGTCCGCGATCGCCGAGATCAGGGACGGGAACACCACCTGGCGCGGCACCGCGGGCAAGGCCACGATGGGCGGCTCCCGTCCGGCGGCGGTGGACGGGAAGTTCCGGATCGGGAGCGTGACCAAGTCGTTCACGGCGGCCACCGTGCTCGACCTCGTGGGCGAGGGGAAACTTCGCCTGTCCGACAGAGTGGAGCGGTGGCTGCCCGGCCTGGTGGACGGGGGCGCGGGCATCACGGTCAGGAACCTGCTCCAGCACACCAGCGGGATCCCCGACTACGCCGAGGACCTGTTCGACGAATGGGGTGTCCCCAAGGAGCGCTTCCGCACCTGGTCGGCCCGCGAGTTGGTGGAACGGGTCAAGGGCCAGCCTGCCGAGTTCCGGCCGGGGACCAGGTTCGGCTACTCGAACACGAACTACATCGTGCTCGGCCTGCTGATCGAGCGCGTCACCGGCAGACCGTACGCGACGGAGGTCAAGGAGCGGATCCTGCGCCCGCTCGGCCTGCGGAACACCACCCTGCCGGGCGCCTCGCCGGAGGTGCCGCGCCGGCACGCGCACGCGTACGCGCCCGTCACCAGGGACGGCACGCGCGTCCCCGTGGACGTCACGCGCTTCGACCCCACCATGGCCGGGGCGGCGGGCGAGATCATCTCCACCACCGCCGACCTCAACCGGTTCTACCGCGCCCTGTTCCAGGGCAGGCTGCTGCGCCCGTCCCTGCTGAAGGAGATGACGGACCTGACGGCGGCCGAGGGGTACGGGCTCGGGCTGGAGGCGGGGAGCCTGCCGTGCGGCCTGGCCTGGGGACACGGCGGGGGCACCCGGGGCTACTCGACGGTGGCGTTCAGCTCGGCGGACGGCAGGCGGCAACTGGCCCTGTCCTTCACCCCGTACCACGGGGACCCCGAGCCGGCCGCTCTGACGTTGCTGACCTCCGTCCTGTGCCGGTAGGTCGGCGTCCTGTGCGGACAGGCCGGGCCCTCGACGGGGGCAGGGGCGGCCGGGCGGCTGAAATCACGGCTTGTACACTCTTGACGTTTCTCGGGGGATTTCGGGGGAGTGGCGCGTGCCGCTGGAGCAGGTCCTGGTGTTGCTGACCGCGGCGGCCGGAGCGGGGTGGGTCGACGCCGTCGTGGGCGGCGGCGGCCTGTTGCAGCTCCCCGCCATCCTGATGACCGGCATGCCGACGGTCGAGGCGATGGCCACCAACAAACTGTCGTCGGTGTTCGGCACCGCCTCGGCCGCCGTGACGTACACGCGCTCGACCAAGGTGGACCGCCAGGTGGTGATCCCGGGCGCGGCGCTGGCCGTGGTGAGCGCCGGGCTGGGCGCGTGGGCGGCGGCGGCGATCTCGGCCGACGTGCTGCGGCCCGCCGTCATGGTGGTGCTGCTGGCGGTGGCCGCGTTCGTGACATTACGCCCGGCGATGGGCGCCGTGCCCGTCCCGCACCTGCGTACCGGGCCCAGGGTGGGGGTGGCGGTGGCGACGGCGGGCGTGGGCATCGCCTTCTACGACGGCATCATGGGGCCGGGCACCGGGACGTTCCTCATCATCGCCTTCACCACCATCCTCGGGCTGGACTTCGTCTCGGCGTCGGCCTCCGCGAAGATCATCAATGTCGGGACCAATGTCGGGGCGCTGGTGGTGTTCGGGGCGCAGGGGCACGTGCAGTGGGCGCTCGGGCTCGGCATGGCGGTGTGCAACGTGGCCGGGGCCCAGCTCGGCGCGCGGATGGCGCTCAAGCAGGGGCGCCTCGTTCGTACGGATCGTGCTGCTATGCGTGGTGGTGGCGATGGTGGTCAGGCTCGGCTGGCAGCAGTTCGCCTGAACCCGAGCCTGAGCCTGAACCCGAGCCTGGCGCCGAAGCTGTGGGCGAGCCCGAGCCGCCCCGCACCCGCAGCGCCGTCGCCGTCAGGGCGACGAACGCGGCCAGCAGCGCCGGGATGGCCAGCGCCCGCGGCAGCCCCGCCAACTCGGCGACGCCCCCGATGAACACCGGCCCGCTCAGAAAGCCCAGGTAGCCGATCGAGGCCACCCGGGCTAACGCACGCCCGGCGAAGGCCGGATCACGGTGCCCGGCCGCCGAGAACACCTGCGGCACGATGCACGACAGCCCCGCCCCGAAGCAGGCGAACCCGAGCACGCCCGCCACCGGATGCCCGCCCAGCAGCGCCAGCCCCAGCCCGGCCGCCGCGAGCAGCCCGCAGCAGCGCACCAGCGCCACCGGCCCGAACCGGGCGGCCAGACGATCGCCCGCCAGCCGCCCCGCGGTCATCATGATCGAGAACGCCGCGTAACCGGCGGCGGCGAAGCCCGGCGAGGCCGCCAGGTCCTCCCGCAGGTAGACCGAGCTCCAGTCGGCCGAGGCCCCCTCGCCCACCATGCACGAGAACGCCAGCACGCCCAGGAACAGCGTCCCCTTCGGAAGCCGGGCCCGCTCACCGGCCGTGGGCGCCGGAGCGGGGGAGGAACGCAGAGCCCAGCGCGCCGCCCACACCGCCAGCACCACGATCACCGCGCCCGCCGACCAGAACGTGACCGCCGGAGTCAGCTCGTGGTGCGCGAACAGCCCGCCCGCCGTCGCCCCGGCGAACCCGCCGACGCTGAAGACGGCGTGGAAGGACGACATGATCGGCCGTCCGTGGGCCCGCTCCACCTCCACGGCGTTGGCGTTCATGGCCACGTCGAGGACGCCGTGCACGACCCCGAACAGCAGCAGCGCCACCGCCAGCGTCCCGAGGTCCCTGGCGTAGGCGGGCGGCACCAGGACCACGCCCTGCAGCAGGGCCGCCGGGACCAGGACGCGGTTGCTGCCGTAGCGGTCGACCAGCCGGCCCACCGCCGTCATCCCCGCCATCGCCCCGGCCGCGATGGCCAGCAGCGCCAGGCTCAACTCGCCGTCGCCGAGCCCCAGGCGCTCCTTGACGGCCGGGATGCGCGCCGTCCACGTGCCCACGGCCGCGCCGGACAGGAAGAACAGCAGGCTGACGGCGACGCGCTCGCGTCTCACCCGGCCTCCCTGACCAGCGCTCCGGCCGCCACCAGCGCGTCGCGCTCCTCCGGGGGGATGCCGGGATCGGTCACCACCACGTCGAGCCGGTCGATCGGGCACACCGCGCCGAACGCCGTACGGGTGAACTTGCCCGAGTCGCACGCCACGACCACGCGCCGCGCCGCGCCGATGGCCGCCTGCTTGACCGCCACCTCGGGCAGGTCGTGCGCGGTCAGGCCGTGCTCGGCGGACAGGCCGCAACAGCCGATCACCGCCGTGTCGAAGCGCAGCGCCCTGATCGAGCTCTCGGCGAGCGGGCCCATCACGTTCAGCTCGCCCTTGCGCACCTCGCCGCCGGGCAGCACCAGCCGGACGCGTGGCGCGGTGGCCAGCACCCGTACGGCCTGCAGCGCCAGCGGCAGCACGGTCACGCGCCGGTCGACCAGGGCGCGGGCGACCTCCAGCACGGTGGTGCCGCCGTCGAGCACCACCGCCTCGCCGTCGGCGATCAACGCGGCCACCTCCGCGCCGATGCGCCGCTTGGCCTCGACGGCCTCCTGCTCGCGCACGCCGAACGGCGGCTCCTCGCCGCGCAGCAGCAGCGACAGCGCGCCGCCCCTGACCCGGCGCACCACCCCCTGCTGGGCCAGCTCGTCGAGGTCGCGCCTGATCGTCATCTCCGAGACGCCGTGCTCGACGGCCAGCTCGGCCACGGACACGCTGTCATGCGTACGCAAGGTGTTCATGATGGCTCGCACACGATCCATGTGTTCATACAAACACGAGATATGTGCGGAATACAATGAGAGTCATGCGTGCCAGCCGCCTGCTCTCGCTGCTCCTGCTCCTGCAGACGCGCGGCCACATGACCGCGCCCGAGTTGGCGGCCGAGCTGGAGGTGTCGGTACGCACCGTCTACCGCGACGTCGAGGCGCTGTCGGCGGCCGGGGTCCCCGTCTACGCCGACCGCGGCCCCGCGGGCGGCTACCGGCTGCTCGACGGCTACCGCACCCGGCTCAACGGGCTGACGGCCGAGGAGGCGTCCTCGCTGTTCCTGGCCGGGCTGCCGGGCCCGGCGGCCGAGCTGGGCCTGGCCGAGGTGGCGGCCAACGCGGAGCTGAAGCTGCTCGCCGCGCTGCCGCCCGAGCCGCGCTCCCACGCCGCCCGGATGCGCGAGCGCTTCCTGCTGGACGTGCCCGGCTGGTACCGCTCGGCCGACGACGTGCCGCACCTGACCGAGGTGGCCGAGGCGGTGTGGGACCAGCGGCCGTTGCACATGACCTACCGGCGCTGGGGCCGCAAGGAGGTGGACCGGGTGGTCCACCCGTACGGGCTGGTGCTCAAGGGCGGCTCCTGGTACCTGGTGGCGGCGCCGCCCGACGGCTCGCCGCGTACGTACCGGGTGGCGCGCATCCTGACGCTGGAGACGCTGCCGGGGCGGTTCACGCCGCCGGAGGGGTTCGACCTGGGGGAGTTCTGGCGGGCGTACGCCAAGGAGTTCCGCGAGCGGATGTACACCGCCGAGGCCGTCATCAAGCTCGCCCCCGGGCGGGGCGACCTGCTGGCCTACACCATGGGCGCGGACGTGGTCGGCGCCGCGCTGGCCGCCGCCGGGGAGCCCGACCCGGAGGGCTGGCTCACGCTCACCGTGCCGGTCGAGTCGATCACGCACGCGCGCTGGCTGCTGCTGCGCATGGGCGCGGACGTCGAGGTGCTCGACCCGCCGGAGCTGCGGGCCCTGATGAGCGAGGCGGTCACGGAGCTGGGCAAGCTCTACGGCTGAGCCCCCGGCCGCAGGCCGGTGGGGGCGCCGGTAAATCGGGCGATTTCTGGACGCCGGTCTGTCAGCATCCCGGCATGTACCTTCTCGCTTTCGTCGGCGCGTGCGTCCTGGTGGCCATGGCGCCCGGGGTCAGTACGGCCATCATCCTGCGCCAGACCGTCCGCGCGGGCCGCGGCTCGGGGCTGGCCGCCACGCTCGGCAACGAAATCGGCATCCTGCTGTGGGGCCTGGCCGCCGCGTTCGGGCTGTCGGCCCTGCTCGTGGCCTCGCAGCTCGCGTACGACATCATGCGCGTGACCGGCGCCGCCGTGCTCGTCGTGATGGGCGCCCAGGCGCTGTGGCAGGCCCGCAAGGGCGCGCACACGGCGGACGCGGGCCCGGTGCCCGAGGGGGAGGCGCTGCCGGGCCTGCGCGCCCCGTTCCTGGCCGGTCTGGGGACGTGCCTGGCCAACCCGAAGGCGGCGGTGTTCGCGATGTCGTTCCTGCCGCAGTTCGTCCCGGCCGGGCAGAACGTGACGGTGACGCTCGTGACGCTGGCCGTGGTCTGGGTGGCGGTGGACCTGGTCTGGTACGGCCTGCTCGTCTGGGCGGTGGCCAAGGCCAGGGAGTGGCTGGGCCGGCCCGTCGTCAAGCGGCGGCTGGAGCAGGTCTCCGGCGTCGTGCTGATCGGGCTGGGCGTGCGGATGGCGGTCGAGAGCAGGTGACGATCCGTCCACCGGCACTCTGGCGACAGAGGAGGTCCATGGGCGGTCGCTGGATTACCTTTGGTGCATGACGAACGACCTGGCGACCCTCATGAGACAGGCTCAGGACGACGACCCGCTGCTCGCCCTGCACGCCACCACCGCGTTGCGCCGGGAGATCGAACGTCTGGAGGCGGTCCAGGTGCGGCGGGCCCGCGTGGCGGGGCTGGCCTGGGCGCAGATCGCCGACGCGATCGGCGTGAGCAAACAGGCCGTGCACAAGAAGTACGGCCGCCGCTGACCCACCGGCCATGGGGGCCGCGTGATGCCTAGGCGGGCACCGGCGCCGAGCCGCCCCCGACGCCGCCCCCAACACCGAGGCGGCGGGTCACCGTGGCGACCGCCTCCAGCATCCGGTCGACCTGTGTGGAGGTGTGCGCGGCGGTGACGCTCAGGCGGATCAGCGCCGACCCCTCGGGCACGCCGGGCGGCAGCATCACGTTGGCCAGCACCCCCTCCGCCAGCAGCCCCGCCCAGAACCGGCAGGCCGCCAGCGCGTCGCCCACCCGCAGCGACACGGTGGGCGTGCCGCCCGGCGGGATCGCGAACCCCATCGCGACCAGCCCCGACCGCAGGCGCTCGGCAGCCGACAACGCGGCCCGGCGGCGCTGCGGCTCCGTACGGATGATGTCGAGCGCGGCCAGCGCCGCCGCCGTGCAGGACGGCGGCAGCGACGCCGAGAACAGCGCCGCCCGCGCCGTGTGCCGCAGGTAGTCGATGACGTGCCGGGGCCCGGCCACGGCCCCGCCCAGCGTGCCGAAGCACTTGGAGAAGGTCACCGTCTGCACGTCGACCGCCGCGCCCAGGCCGTAGTGCTCGGCGGCGCCCCGCCCCCCGGCCCCCAGCAGCCCCGCGTCGTGCGCGCTGTCGAGCACCACCCGAGCCCCGTGCCGCGCCGCGAGCTTGGCGATGCCCGGCAGGTCGCACAGGTCGCCCCCGACCGAGAACATGCCCTCGGTCAGCACGAACACCCCCTCCTCCGGCCCCGCCTCCTCCAGCAGGGCGCCGAGCTGGGCCATGTCGTTGTGCCGGAAGCGCCGCAGGCGGGCCTGGCCGAGCCGGGCGGCGTCGAGCAGCGAGGCGTGCGCGTGCCGGTCGGCCAGCAGCACGTCACGCGGCCCGAACAACGCGCTGAGCGCCAGGTTGGCCTGGTAGCCGGTGGAGACCACCATCGCCGCCGGCCGCCCGAGGAACTCCGCCAGCTCCCGCTCCAGCCGCTGGTGCAGGGCCAGCGTGCCGTTGAGGGCCCGCGAGCCGGAGTTGCCCGAGCCCAGCCGGCACAGCGCCGCCGTGCCCGCCTCCTTCAGCCGGGGATCGTCCGACAGCGCCAGATAGTCGTTGGACCCGGCCATCAGCACCCGCCGACCCTCCACCACGGCCTCACCACCGCCCGGCCGCTCCTCCACCGGCAGATAGAAGGGGTAGAGGCCGGGCTCGGCCAGCGCCTCGATCTCCTGCGGGAGCCGGCATTTGACGAACGGGTCGGTCACGCGGCACTCACTTTCCGGCTCAGTCCGAAGCATTCCGGCGACTCACTCCGCATCGGACGATCGTAGCTGACAGTGTCCGAACGTAAGAGTAGAGTAACCGCCGCCGGTCCGGGCCGTGCATTCGGACCGCGCATTCCGGACCGGGCACTTTTGTGCCGGGCGGCGGCCTCGGCCCGCGCCCCGACCCCAGCCCGGCGAGCCCCTACATCCGACGAAGGACGTACGTATGACAGAGGAAGAGATCTTCCACCAGCTCCGCGCCATCTGCGCCCGGATCCTCTCCGTGGACCCGGCGCGCATCACCCGCGACACCGACCTGCGCGAGGAGCTGGACGCCGACAGCCTCGACATGGCCGAGCTGGCCGCGGCCAGCGAAGACCGCTTCAAGCTCGTGGTCGACCTCGACACCGCCAAGCAGGCGCGCACCCTGGCCGACGTGACCACCCTGGTCCGCGCCGGGGCCCAGGCCGGCTGATGCGCGGACGGGTCCGCGTCGCCGTCACCGGCCTGGGGGTGCGCACCCCGGCCGGAAACGACCTGCGCACGTTCTGGGGCACGCTGGTCGACGGGCGTTCCACCGCGCGCGCCATCACCTCCTTCGACGCCGGCGGCCTGCCCGTCGGCTTCGCCTGCCAGGTGCCCGCCTTCGACGTCTCCCCCTACGTGAGCGGCAAGCAGGCCCGCCGCATGGACCGCGCGACGCTGCTGGCCGTGTTCGCGGCCCTCGACGCGCTCGCCGACGCGGGCGGCCCGCACGTCCCGCCCGAGCGCCGCGCGGTCGTCACCGGCACCGCGCTGAGCGGCACCGAGACCACCGAGGCCACGCTGCTCGGCCACGCCGAGCCCGGCGACGCCCGGCCGACCGCCCTCTACATCCCGCGCACCATGCCCAACGCCGCCGCCGCCTTCGTCAGCATGCGCCACCGGATCCTGGGGCCCAGCCTGACCGTCTCCACCGCCTGCGCCTCCGGCGGCCACACGATCGGCGAGGGGCTGCGCCTGCTCCGCGACGGCTCGGCCGACCTGGTGGTGGCCGGCGGCACGGAGGCGTGCGTCACGCCCACGATCCTGCTCGCCTTCCACCGCTGCGGCGCGCTCTCGCAGCGCACCGCCGAGCCGGAGCGCGCCTCGCGCCCCTTCGACGCCGCCCGCGACGGCTTCGTGCTGGCCGAGGGCGCGGCGTTCGTGGTGCTGGAACGCCTCGACGACGCCGTACGCCGCGGCGCCCGCGTCTACGCCGAGCTGGCCGGCTACGGCCGCACCTCCGACGCCCACCACCTGACCATGCCCGACCCCAAGGGCGAGGGCGCGGAGCGGTGCGTACGCCAGGCGCTGGACGACGCCGGCCTGCGGCCGGAGGAGGTGGCGCACGTGAACGCCCACGGCAGCGGCACCCCGCTCAACGACGTCACCGAGGCCCAGGTGATCGCCCGCCTGTTCGGCCCCGGGCAGGTGCCGGTCACCTCGACCAAGAGCGTGCTCGGCCACGCGATCGGCGCGGCGGGGGCGATCGAGGCCGTGGCCGGCGTGCTGACCGTGCACGAACGCCTCGTCCACCCCACCATCAACCTCGACGTCCTCGACCCGGAGTGCGAGATCGACGTGGTGCGCCGGCCGCGCCCGCTCGGGCCCGGCGCGGTCGTGTCCAACTCGTTCGCCTTCGGGGGCCACAATGCGAGCCTCGTCTTCGCCTCCGTCTAGCGCGCTCGCCGAGCCGGTACGCGGCCGGCGCGCGCTCAGGGAGTTCGTCGAGCTGCCCTACCTGCTGCACGGGCGCGACCCGCACTTCGTGCCACCGCTGCGCGGTGAGTGCCGGTGGCTGCTCGACCGGCGGCGCAACCCGTTCTTCGCCTACGGTGACGTCGAGCTGTTCACCGTGCGGCGGGGCGGGCGCGTCGCGGGCCGGATCGCCGCCGTGCACAACCCCCGCCACAACGCCGTCCACGCCGCGAGCGACGGGTTCTTCGGCCAGTTCGCCTGCGCCGACGACCCCTCGGTCGCGGGCGAGCTGGTGACGGCGGCGGCGCGGTGGCTGCGCGGGCGCGGGCTGGAGACGATGCTGGGGCCGGTCAACTTCACCACGAACGATGAGTGCGGGGTGCTGGTGGAGGGGTTCGGGGCGCCGCCGAGCGTGATGATGCCCTACAACCCGGCCTACTATCCGGCGTTGCTGGAGTCGTCCGGGCTGGCCAAGGCGAAGGACCTGTGGGCGTGGGAGCTGGGCGGCGGGCCGGTGGAGGAGCGGCTGCTGGGCGTGGCGCGGCGGGCCGAGCGGCGCCACGGGCTCACCGTGCGCGCCCTCGACCCGGCCGCCTTCGAGGCCGACATGCTGCGGGTGAAACGGGTCTTCGACCGGGCCTGGCGCGGCAACTGGGGGTTCACGCCGATGACGGAGGCCGAGTTCGAGGTGGTGGCGCGGCGGCTGCGCAGGGCCATGCGGCCGCAGCTCGTCCAGCTCGCCGAGGTGGCGGGAGAGCCGGTCGCGGTGGCTCTGGTGCTGCCCGACCTCAACCAGGCGCTGCCGGCCGCGCGGGGGCGGCTGAGCCGGTTCGGCCTGCCCGCCGGGCTGGTCCGGCTGTCGCTGGCGGCGCGGCGCATCGACCGGGCGCGGGGGGTGCTGTTCGGCGTCGTCCCGCATCTGCGCGGCCGGGGTGTCGAGAGCGTGCTGTTCGCCCGCGCGGTGGAGGCCATCGCCGCCTGCGGCTACCACGGGGGCGCCGAGCTGAGCTGGACGCTGGAGGACAACCGGGCGGTCAACCGCTACCTGGCCGGGGCGGGCTGCACGCGCGCCAAGACGTACCGCATCTACGGGTGTGCCCTGTGACGGGCGTCTGCGGCCCGCCGATCGGGTGCGCGTGGTGAGCCGCGTCCGCTACCTGGTCACGGGCGCGACCGGGTTCGTCGGGTGGCGGCTCACCCGCCTGATCCTCGCGCGCGGCGGCGCCGTCACCGCGCTGGCCCGGCCCTCGCCCCGTGCCGAGGCGCTGCGGGCGGCGGGCGTCGAGGTGGTGCACGGCGACCTCGCCACCGGCTGGGGCACCCCGGAGGCGGTGCGCGGCGCCGACCGGGTGATCCACCTCGCC
>NZ_BAAAZP010000105.1:0-13650 GCF_039536965.1 Nonomuraea antimicrobica
CCGTCGCGACCAGCCGGTCGAGCGGCGCGGGCAGCCCTCGCAGGTCGGGCGGCGCCTGCCGGGCCCTGGCCGCCATCACGTACGCGTCGCCCTCGCCGAACGGATGCCCGCCCAGCCCCGCGTACGCGATCAGCGACCCCCACGCGAACACGTCGCCGGCCGGGCTCGTCCGCCCCTCGAAGACCTGCTCGGGAGCGATCCAGCCAGGGGTGCCCATCACCATGCCGGCGTTGGTGTGCCGGGAGTCGACGTGCGTCGAGCGCGCCAGCCCGAAGTCGATCACCCGCGGCCCCGCCAGCGTCAGCATCACGTTGGCCGGCTTGAGGTCGCGGTGCACCAGGCCCGCCGCGTGGATCGCGGTCAGCGCGGCGGCCACGCCCACGGCCGCCGAGTGCAGCACCGACGGCGACAGCGCGCCGTGCTCGATGAGGTGGTCCTCCAGGGAGATGCCGTCGATGTACTCGGTGACGAGGTAGAGGACGCCGTGGTCCTCGCCGTGGTCGAGCACCCGCGCCGTGCAGAACGAGGCCACCTTGCGCGCGTTGGACACCTCTTCGTGGAAGCGCGCCCGGTAGACGGGGTCGGCGGTGAAGTCGCGCCGGATCGCCTTGAGCGCCACCCGCGAGCCGTCGGCGCCCTTGGCGAGGTAGACCACCCCCATGCCGCCGGAGCCGAGACGGCTGGCCAACTCGTAGGGGCCGATCGCCGGCGGGTCATCCGGCTGGAGAGGAGTGCCTGCGGAGCGCCCCAACGTCGCCGTCCTCTCGCCGTCGTCATCCCGTCTCAACCCGAACCGTTCCTCCCGCCGGTTCGTCCCTCTGGCACCCGAACCGTTCCGCCGCCCGGCATCCCGTTTGTACCCCAAGACTCTAACGGAGGAAGGGCCTGCCCGTAGGCCACTAGCCCTGAGCAGGGTCGCGCCGCAGGGGGCGCATCGACACGCGCAGCCGGGTCAGATCGATCGCCTGGGGCAGCGGACGGTGCGGCGACAGCAGCCGCCCGACCGGCTTGGGCCGGGCCGTGCGCAGGACGGCCGCCAGGAAGGCGGTGCCGACCGCGAGGGTGAGGTTCACGCCGTCACAGCCCGGCCGGGCCCACCACTCGTCGGCGGCGGTCCCGTCCAGCCAGATCTCGGGGGCGAACGTGTTCGCGTACGGCAGGCGCGGGCTGCGCTGGTGGGCGGCGACCGGCACGAGCACGGTGCTGCCCGCGGGCAGGGTGACGCCGTACCACTCGGTCTCGGCGGTCGTGACCCGCGACAGGGCCGGCACCGGCGGCCACAGGCGCAGACCCTCGCGCAGGCAGGCCCGCAGGTAGTCGGGGTCGGCGCGGGCCGACTTGCGGTGGGGCGGGTGGGCGGCCAGCAGCGCCAGGGTCTGCGTCAGCCCCGCCGCGGTCGAGCCCAGCCCCATGAGCCAGAACGCCGCCTGCATGAGCCCGCGCGACTCGGGCTCCGGTGTCTCCGCGATCAGCCCGGCCAGGCTGCCCGGCTCGGCCCTGCGCAGGTGGTCGATGATGCGGGCGTCGTAGCGGCCCGACAGGATCTCCTGGCGCCGCCTGGCCCGCCACCGGCCGGCCCGCATGACCCCCTCGAGCAGCCGGGTCAGCTCCTCGTCGCGGGCCGCGCCGTCGCCGTAGACGCAGCGCCTGGCCACGCGCTGCCAGCAGGAGTTCAGGCGGGCGTGGTCCAGCACGCCGCTGGTCACCTGCTCGGCCTCGGCCGTGGCGATCGCGATGAAGCGCGGGCGCAGCACGTCCGCGGACAGGTCGAAGGGGCGCTCGCAGAGCACCGGGCCGTAGGCGTCGTCGTCCTCGCTCAGCACCCGCAGGGCGTCGCGCTTGGACAGGATCAGCAGGACCGGGCCGCGCAGCCCGCGCACCAGCACGGGCCGGCCGCCGTAGCGGGATTCGAGGGCGGCCAGCAGCGTACGGGAGCGCAGCGGGTCGCGGCCGTACGCCGCGTGCGCGGCGCCCGGTGGCACGAGGACCCCCGTCAGGCGCAGGCTCTCCATCAGGGTGGCCCTGGGCAGTCTTCTGGGCACGTACGACCTCCCGGGATCCGGCCGCCCACGCTCGGGTCCCCGCGGCGGACGGGACGTTCATGCCTCGATGTGATCGTCCCGGGAGGCGCGCCCGCAATCGGGGGTTTCGGCCAATGGAACACTTCCGGTCTCAAGATCGGTCGGTGTTCCGATGATCGGAACGCGGTCAGACGCCGAGGAGCATGGCCGAGATGGCCTGGGCGGCGCCGCGTACGGAGATGCCCAGCTTGGCCAGTGGCGCCTGATGGGCGGGCGCGGCCACGCCGAGCGACATGCAGATGCGCCCGCCAGGACCGAAGACGGGCGCGGCCACGCAGGCCACGCCCTCGGTGTACTCCTCCTGGGAGTAGGCGATGCCGTGCCTGCGGACCTGGGCCAGCTCGCGCTCCAGCCCGGCCAGGCTGGTGATCGTACGGCGCGTCATCCGCTCGAACGTGCCGCGCGCCAGCAGTTCCTGGCGCAGCCTCGGGTCGAAGGCCAGCAGCGCCTTGCCGGTCGCCGTGCAGTGCAGCGGCGCCCGGTCGTGCCCGTCGGAGCGCGAGCCGACCCGGTTGTGGCCGTACAGGCGCTCGACGTAGCGGGCCTCCATGCCCGAGGGGACGGCCAGGTTCACCGTCTGCCTGGTGGTCTCGTACAGGTAGAGCAGGTACGGGAGCACCGCCTTGCGCGTGCCGGGGACGCGGACCCTGGAGATGCCCGCCATCGACTCCACCAGCTCGCCCGGCAGGTAGCCGTTGCCCACCCGCCGGGCCAGCTCGCGCGAGCACAGCACGCCCAGGATCCGGTGCGCGGTGGACTTGGGCAGGCCGGTGGCGCGGCAGAGCTGCGACAGCGTGACCGGGCGCGAGGCGGCGCTGAGCGCGAGAAGGAGGTCGATCCCGCGCTCGAGGCTGCCCGGCTGGGACGCGGGGCGCTCGTCCGCCAGGGGCTGTGCTTGACTGACCGTTTCCGTCGGCATCAATGTCCCTTTCGCTCTCCGAGGAGCGAAAGGGGCTTCCCGGGGCTGCGGTTTTACATGTCCTGGCGTACCCGGCTGCCGCGTGGTGATACACGCTCAGTGAGGAGCCGTGATCTCCGTGTGCGCGGAGATCGCTCTCTCCCGGGTCAGCGCAGGGCCGCGGCCTCGGCTGCGAGCTTCTCCACGCGCCCCCAGTCGCCCGCGGCCAGCGCGTCGGCCGGGGTGAGCCAGGTGCCGCCGACACAGCCCACGTTCGGCAGCGCCAGGTAGTCGGGGGCGGTGTTCACGCGGATGCCGCCGGTCGGGCAGAAGCGCAGGTCGGGCAGCGGCCCGGCCAGCGACTTCAGGTACGGCACGCCGCCCGCCGCCTCGGCGGGGAAGAACTTCAGCTCCTTGATACCCCGCTCGGCCAGCGCCATCGCCTCGGACACGGTGGCCACCCCCGGCAGGTACGGGACCCCGCTGGAGTCGAGCGCCTCGACCAGCGACAGCGTCGTGCCCGGCGAGACCAGGAACCTGGCCCCGGCGGCGACGGACCCCGCGATGTCGTCGGTCGTCCGGATCGTGCCCGCGCCCACCACGGCCTCGGGCACCTCGTCGGCGATCCTGGCGATGGCCTCACGCGCGGCCGGGGTGCGCAGGGTGACCTCGATGACCGGCAGGCCCCCGGCCACCAGCGCCCGGGCCAGCGGGACGGCCGTCGAGGCGTCCTCGATCACCACGACGGGGATCACTGGGGCGAGATCGAGCAAGCTCATGGATTCCTTCTCCTCATCGGCCCTCTGCGAGGCCGCATCGTCGGCCTCGTCGCGAGGCCGTGTCGTCACACGGGGTGGTCACGTCGCGCGGCCGTCCTCGTGCTCGGCACGGCCGCGCACGCCGCGCTCAGCCCACCAGCTCCCTGCGGGCGCGCCGGCTCAGCCAGGCGGCCGCGCCCGTCATGCCCGGCTGCGGCGCGACGATCAGCACGGTGCCGATCCCCGCGAGGTAGGCGGCCATGTCGGGATTGGACTCGAACCGCGTACGGAAGCCACTGGTGCGCACGCGTTCCACGATACGGGGCAGCACTCCGCCGGCCAGGTACACCCCTCCACGGGCGCCCAGGGTCAGCGCCACGTTCCCGGCGAAGCCCCCCAGCATCCCGCAGAACACCTCGACCGTCTCCGCGCACAACGAGTCGTCGACCCGCGCCACGATGTCGGAGGCGCTCAGGTCGGGGGCGCCGACGCCGTTCACCAGGGCCAGCGCCCGGTGCAGCCGCACCAGGCCGGGCCCCGACAGCACGTGCTCGGCCACCACGTGCGCGAGCCCCTGCTCCCGCAGCGCCCGGACGACCTCGAACTCCCGCGGCTCGACGACCGGCACCGTCACGTGCCCGCCCTCGCCGGGGATCGGGGTCCAGCCGTCCTCGACCGGCACCAGCCCGCCCACGCCGAGCCCGGTGCCCGGCCCGAGCACCGCCTTGACCCCGTGCGCGGGCGCGGGCCCGCCCAGGGACACCAGGTCGCCGCCCTCCAGGTGGGGCAGCGACACGGCCAGCGCCTCGAAGTCGTTGAGCAGCCGGGCGTACGGGATGCCCAGCTCGCGTACGGAGCCGGCCCACACGGAGTTCGTCAGCCGGTAGTCGTCGCCGTCGACGGGACCGGCCAGCGCCAGGCAGGCCGCCCCCGGCCGCACACCGCCCGCGTGTTCGGCGAGATAGGCGGCCACGGCCTCGGGGAGGGTCGCGTAGTCGGCTCCGGCCAGCACCGCGACGTGGGACGGGGGCGCTCCGAGCGAGGTGACCAGGCCGAACCGGGCGTTGGTCCCCCCGATGTCGGCGACGAGCCAGGGAAGGTCAAAGGCACTCACGCATACCTCCGGACGGACGCCGGGCACCGTGCCGGGCACCGTACTGAGCACTGTAGTGAGCACAGAAGTGAGCCCCGAAGGTGAGCGCCGAAGTGACACCGTCGTGCCCGAGGTCCGCTCACCGGACGAGCCCGGCGGGCCGCGCGCCGACCGGCGTGCCCGTCTCCAGGTGCGAGGCGCCGGCCTGCGCGGGGAACCCCAGCCCGGGGCCGTGGTCCGGCGACTCGGCGCCGCTCACCCCGAAGATGCCCGCGCCCTGCTCGGCGTGCCCGGCCATCCTGCGGAAGGTGGCGAACAGCTCGCGGCCGGTGCCGACCCACTGCGCGTCGCTCAGCGGGCGGCCCTCGGGGGAGCGCCGGGCCAGCACCTCGGCGGGCACCAGCAGCTCCAGGGTGCCCGCCGCCGAGTCGAGCCTGATCACGTCGCCCTCGCGGACCAGCGCGATCGGCCCGCCGTCGGCGGCCTCGGGCGACAGGTGGATGGCCGCGGGAACCTTGCCGGACGCGCCCGACATGCGGCCGTCGGTGACGATCGCCACCCGCTGCCCCCTGTCGAGCAGCACGGCCAGCGGCGGCGTGAGCTTGTGCAGCTCCGGCATGCCGTTCGCGCTCGGGCCCTGGTAGCGGATGACCGCGACGAAGTCCTGCCCGTCCAGTTCGCCCGCCTCGAACGCCTTCAGCAGGTCGAGTTGGTCGTCGAAGACCTTGGCCGGAGCCTCGATCACCAGGTGCTCGGGCTTGACCGCCGAGATCTTGCTGACCGCGCGGCCGAGGTTGCCTTCGAGCATGTGGATGCCGCCGTCGGCCGAGAACGGCGCGGAGACCGGCCGCAGCACGTCCAGGTCCTGGCTGCCGTCGGTGACGGGCGCCCAGACCAGCTCGCCGTCCACCAGCTCCGGCGCCTGCCGGTAGCGGCCGAGGCCGGGGCCGGCCACCGTCATGACGTCGTCGTGCAGCAGCCCCTCGTCGAGCAGGTCGCCGATGAGCACCTGCATGCCGCCGGCGTCGCGGAAGTGGTTCACGTCCGCCTGGCCGTTGGGGTAGATCTTGGTCAGCGACGGCACGACCCGCGACAGGCAGGCGAGGTCGTCCCAGGTCAGTACGATGCCCGCGGCGGCGGCCATGGCCACCAGGTGCAGCGTGTGGTTCGTGGAGCCGCCGGTGGCCAGCAGCGCGACGCAGGCGTTCACGATCGACCGCTCGTCGACCAGCTCGCCGATCGGTGTGTACTCCGCGCCGTGCGCGGTGATCTCCACCGCCCGGCGGCCGGCCGCCTCGGTGAGGGCGTGGCGCAGCTCGGTGTGCGGGTTGACGAACGTCGAGCCGGGCAGGTGCAGGCCCATGACCTCCATGAGCGCCTGGTTGGAGTTCGCGGTGCCGTAGAAGGTGCAGGTGCCGGGGGAGTGGTACGACTTGGCCTCGGCGTCGAGCAGCTCGGCCCTGCCGACCTTGCCCTCGGCGAAGAGCTGCCGGGTGCGCGCCTTGACCTTGTTCGGCAGGCCCGAGGTCATCGGCCCGGCCGGTACGAAGATCGCGGGCAGGTGCCCGAAGTGCAGCGCCCCGATGAACAGCCCAGGCACGATCTTGTCGCACACGCCCAGCAGCAGGGAGGAGTCGAACATGTCGTGCGACAGCGCGATCGCGGCGGCCATGGCGATCACGTCCCGGCTGTAGAGCGACAGCTCCATGCCGGCCCGGCCCTGCGTGATGCCGTCGCACATTGCGGGCACGCCGCCCGCCACCTGCGCCACGCCCCCGGCCGCGCGCACGGCCGCCTTCAGCTCCCGCGGGTACGTCTCGTACGGCTGGTGTGCGGACAGCATGTCGTTGTAGCTGGTCACGATGGCCACGCCGGGCTTGGCGGCGGCGCGCAGCGCCAGCTTGTCCTCCGCCGGGGCGCCCGCGAAGCCGTGCGCGAGGTTCGCGCAGCCGAGGTGGGCGCGGGCGGGACCCTTGGCCCTGGCGGCCTCGCCGTCGCGACGGATCCGCGTCAGGTAGGTGGCCCGGCTGTCAGCGCTCCGCTCGGCGATGCGGTCGGTGATCTCCTGGATGACGGGGTTCACAGTTCCTCCTCGTGCCACGCGCGACCGCTGCGGCCGAGCAGTTCGTGGGCTCCGGCGGGGCCGGTGGTACCTGCGGGGTAGGGCTCGGGCAGGGCGGGATCGGCCGACCAGGCGTCCAGGATCGGGTCGATCCAGCGCCAGGCCGCCTCGACCTCGTCACGGCGCATGAACAGCGTCGGGTTCCCGGCCAGCACGTCGGTCAGCAGCCGCTCGTACGCCTCCGGCACCCGCGCCGTGAACGTCTTGCCGAAGCTCAGCGACAGCGGCACCGGCTTCAGCGACACCTCGCCCGCGCCCGGCTCCTTGGCCATGATGTGCAGCTCGATGCCCTCCTCGGGCTGCAGCCGCAGTACGAGCCGGTTCGGCGTGCCGCCGGGGTAGATGGAGTGCGGCACGTCCTTGAACTGCACCACGATCTCCGAGCGCCGGTACGGCATCCGCTTGCCCGTACGCAGGTAGAACGGCACCCCCGCCCACCGCCAGTTCTTGACCTCGGCCCGGATCGCGGTGAACGTCTCCACCCGCCGCGACGCCTCGGTGGGCGCCGTGGAGGCGGGCTCGTCGAGGTAGCCCGGCATGTCGCCGGCCGCGGTGTACTGGCCGCGCACGGTGAACCGGCCGACCTCGCCGCCGGAGATCGGGCGCAGCGCCTGGAGCACCTTGACCTTCTCGTCGCGGATGGCCTCGCGGTCGTTGCGGGCCGGCGGCTCCATCGCGGTCAGCGTCAGGAGCTGGAGCAGATGGTTCTGCACCATGTCGCGCAGCGCGCCCGCGTGGTCGTAGTAGCCGCGCCGGCCCGGCGTGCCGACGGTCTCGGCGGCGGTGATCTGGACGTGGTCGATCCACAGGGAGTTCCAGATCGGCTCCAGGAAGGCGTTGGCGAAGCGCAGGACCAGCAGGTTCTGGACGGTCTCCTTGCCCAGGTAGTGGTCGATCCGGAAGATCTGGCGCTCGTCGAAGATGGCTCCGACCTCGTCGTTGATGCGCTGCGCGCTGGGCAGGTCGTGGCCGAGCGGCTTCTCCAGCACCACCCGCGAGCGCGGGGTCACCAGGCCGGCGTCCTGCAGCTCGCGGCAGAAGGGGCCGAACGTCCTGGGCGGGCTGGCCAGGTAGAAGACCCGGTCGCGCTGCTCGTGCCCCGCCAGGAGCCGGGTCAGGGCGCTCCAGCCGGACCGGTTCTCGCCTCCGACGTCCACCGAGACGTGGTGCAGGCGCTCCAGGAAGCGCTGCCACACGGCCGGGTCGTCGACCGGGACCTGGCCGCGTACCTCGGCGTCCACCTTGCCGCGGAAGTCGGCGTCGGTCAGCCCGCCCCGGGACATGGCGATGACGCGGGTCTCCGGCGCGAGCCGGCCCTCCCGGTCGCTGTGGTACAGCGCCGGGATCAGCTTGCGCATGGACAGGTCGCCGGTGCCGCCGAGCACGACGAGGTCGGCGCGGTGGCGGACGGCGGGGGCCGCGGCGGATGCGGCGGGCGCGACGGGCTCGGCGGGCGCGGTGGAGGTGGCGGATGCGGCGGGCGCGGCGGGCGCGGTGGACACGGTGAGGGGCTCCGATGATCTACCAAGCAAGGACAGAACGGACACTATCGAGAGTTTGGGTCCTGTACAAGCGGAGTTTTGGCACGCGAGATAAAAAAGTCTCGACTTTTCATTACGTAACCCCGTGTGGTTCACTTGGCCGATGCCACGACGTACCGCCGCCGCGCTCGCCACGAGTGGCGAGGTGCTCCGCCTCATCCGCACCGGAGAGGCCGTGACGCGGGCCGACCTCGGCCGGGTGACCGGCCTGTCGCGCCCCGCGGTGCAGTTGCGCGTCGGCGAGCTGCTGGAGCGCGGCCTGGTCGTGGAGCGCACCGACGCCCCTTCCACGGGCGGGCGGCCGCCGGTCCGGTTGGAGTTCAACGCCGCGGGCGGCGTGGTGCTGGTCGCGGCGCTCGGCGCCAGCCGCACCCGGGTCGCCGTGTGCGACCTGGCCGGGAGCGAGCTGGCCGGCCGCGAGTTCACGATGGACGTGGAGGAGGGGCCCGACGTCGTGCTGCCCCTGCTCATGGACACCTGGGACGAGCTGCTCGGCGACCGGCCGCGCTCGATGATCAGGGGTGTCGGGATGGGCGTGCCGGCCACGGTCGAGTTCGCCCAGGGCCGTACGGAGAGCGCCCGCGTCATGGCCTCCTGGACCGGCGTGGTGATCCCCCCGCGCATCCACGAGCGCTTCCCCGTGCCGGTGCTCGTGGACAACGACGTCAACGTGCTGGCCATCGGCGAGCACCGGGGCGCCTACCCCGACCTGGACGACCTGATGTTCGTGAAGATCTCCACGCGCATCGGCGCGGGGGTGATCGCCGGTGGCGGCATCCTGCGCGGCGCGCTCGGGGCGGCGGGCGAGATCGGGCACATCCCCGTGCTCGACGGGGGCGGCGTGCTGTGCCGCTGCGGCAACCTCGACTGCGTCGACTCGGTCGCCAGCGGCACCGCGCTGCTGCGCGACCTGCGGGCGCTCGGCAAGGACGTCAAGACCATCGGCGACGTGACGGCGCTGGTGCGGGCGGGCGACGCCGAGACGATGGCCACCGTGCGCGAGGCCGGCCGGCGGATCGGGGAGGTGCTGGCCGGGGCGGTCAACATCCTCAACCCGTCGGTGGTCGTCCTGGGCGGCGACGTGGCGGAGGCGTTCGGGCCGCTCGTGTCGAGCATCCGCGAGGTCGTCTACCGTCGCTCCACGGCCCTGGCGACCCGGCGCCTGCGCATCGAGCCGAGCCGCCTGAGGGCCGGGGCGGGCATCAGCGGGTGCGCGGTGATGGTGCTGGACCACGTGCTGTCACCCGAGGCCGTGGACGACGCCGTGGCCGAGAGCATGACGCTCACCCCCCTGAGCCGCCCCGCCTCGACCCGGGCGGGTTAGAGGTCCCAGCGGGGTTCGCCGCTCTCCCGCACCACCCCGTCAGCGCCGAAGATCAGATACCGGTCGAGGTCGTCGGCGAACCACCGGTCGTGCGTGACGGCCAGCACCGTCCCCTCGAACCCGCCGAGCCCTCGCTGCAACGCCTCCGCGCTGGCCAGGTCGAGGTTGTCGGTCGGCTCGTCGAGCAGCAGCAGCGTCGCCCCCGACAGCTCCAGCAGCAGGATCTGCAACCTCGCCTGCTGCCCGCCCGACAGCGTCTCGAACGACTGCCCGCCCGCCGGGGCCAGCTCGTAGCGGGCCAGCGCCGCCATCGCCTCGTTGCGGGTCATCGCGTGCTCGCGCATCACCACCTCGGCCGTGAGCCTCCCGTGCAGGTCGGGCCGCAGATGCGTCTGGGCGAACCGGCCGGGGGAGACCCGGGCGCCCAGGCGGGCCAGGCCCCGGTGCGCGATCGGCTCGCCGGCCAGCAGGCGCAGGAAGTGCGACTTGCCGGTGCCGTTCATGCCGAGCACGCCGACGCGCTCGCCGTACCAGATCTCGGTGGAGAACGGCCGCAGCAGCCCGGTCAGCTCCAGGTCCGCGCAGACGACCGCTCGCTTGCCGGTGCGCCCGCCGCGCAGCCGCATGCGGACGTTCTGCTCCTTCGGCGCGCGTTCCGGCGGCCCCGCCCGCTCGAAGCGCTCCAGCCGCGTCACCGCCGACTGGTACGCCCCCGCCAGCGCGTCGTTGCCGGCCGAGCGCTGCCGCAGCGTGTGCACCAGCCGCCGCAGCCGGGCCCGCTCCTCCTCCCAGCGCTGCCGCCGCTCCTCCAGTCGCTCCTTGCGCTGCCTGCGCGCCTCGGCGTAGCTCGCGAACCCGCCGCCGTGCACCCACACGCCCCGCCCCTCGACGGTGACGATGCGATCGGCGGCCTCGGCCAGCAGTCGCCGGTCGTGCGAGACGAGCAGCACGGCCTTGCCCGAGGCCCTGATCGCGCGTTCGAGCCACTGCTTGGCGCGGACGTCGAGGTAGTTGTCGGGCTCGTCGAGCAGCAGCACCTCGTCGGGGCCGCGCAGCAGCGCCTCCAGCATGAGCCGCTTCTGCTCACCGCCCGACAGCGTGGCCAGGCTCCTGTCCTTGATCCGCTCGTACGGCAGGCCCAGCGCCTCGGTGGCGCACACGTCCCAGACGACCTCCAGCTCGTAGCCGCCCGCGTCGGCGTAGTCGGCGATGGCCTGGGCGTAGCCGAGCTGGTGCGGCTCGTCGTCGCACGCGGCCAGTGCCGCCTCGGCCCGCTCCAGCTCCGTGAGCGCCTCGCGGGCCCGGCGCGGGGCCACGTTGATGAGCAGGTCGCGCACGGTGCCCTCGCCGAGGAACTGCCGCATCACCCCGATCCCGCCCCCGACCACGATCCGCCCGTCCATCGGCGTCAGCTCGCCGGCGATCAGGCGCAGCAGCGTGCTCTTGCCCGCGCCGTTCGGCCCCACCAGCGCGGCCTTGGCGCCCTCGCCCACCTTGAACGACACCTCCAGCAGCAACGGCCGCCCGTCCGGCAGCAGGTACGTCACCCCGCTCACGTCGACGTGTCCCATGGCAGCCCTCCCCCTCGACCAACGTTCTACTTACTAGACCATCGATCCGGTCATCCGTACAACGTATTATTCCGGGGTGGACACCGTGTGGTCGCGCCCCCAGCGGGCGCCCAGGCAGACGCTGACGCTCGACCGGATCGTCGAGGAGGCGCTGGCGCTGCTCGACGAGGAGGGCGTCGGCCGCCTGACCATGCGCCGGCTGGCCGAACGCCTCGGCACGGGCTCGACCACGCTCTACTGGCACGTCAAGACCAAGGACGACGTCCTGGATCTGGCCCTCGACGCGATCTTCCAGGAGGTCCGCGTGCCGCGCGGCGAGACGGACGCGGGCGGGCCGGGGGACGACTGGCGGGTGCGGGTGCGCGGGCTCATGCGCGGCTGGCGCGCGGCCCTGCTCCGGCACCCGTGGTCGGCCACGCTCCTCGACCGGCCGCTCCTGGGGCCGAACGCGCTGGAGCGCACGGAGTTCCTCTACCAGACGCTGACGGCCGCCGGGTTCGGTGCGCCGAAGGCGGCGGCGTACAGTCTGTCCAACTATGTGATGGGCTCGGTCATCATGCAGGTGACCTGGGAGGGTCGCGACGAGACGGGCACGGGGGCGTTCCTGGACGAGCACGCCGGCCGCTATCCCGCCCTCGCCGAGCACGGCCTCGACCACGAGTGGGACACCACGTTCGACGAGGGCCTCGGCTACCTCCTCGACGGGATGGCCCGCTCGCGCGTCCCGCGGAACGACGCCTGACCGGCGGCGCGCGGCCGCGGGCTCAGCAGGCGCACAGCAGCCCGCGCAGCGCCGTCTCCAGGCACAGGCTCGAACGCGCGGGCGTCGGCCACGGGAAGCGCACGAGCGACTCGTCCACCCGTACGGTCGCCCCGAACCGGTCCAGCTCCCACAGCCACACCTCGTCGGCCCGCTCCCCGAGCTGCCGCGCCACCCCCGCCGCGAGCTGCGGGCGGTGCGAGGCGTTCACGTGGGCCAGCACCCGTTCGGCCGTGTCCGTCAGCGGGTCGGGCGCCGCCGTCAGGTAGTCGTCGGCGTCCAGGAGCCCCGACTCCTGTCCCGTCAGGTACACGACCTGTCCCACGTCGAGCCGCAGCAGCCGGGGCGCGTCCGGCCGGCCGAACCGTTCCAGCGCCTCGAACAGGCTCTCGTCCGCGCAGTGCGCGGCCACCGCCACCGCCGCCGAGCGCGCCTCGGCCTCCGGTACGGCCTCCGCCCAGCCCTGCACCTCGATCAGCCCTCGCGGGTGCGTCACGGAGCCCAGTTGCCGCATCGCCGTCAGGTTCACCGCCACGACGGCGTCCTCGCGCAGGCCGTGCAGCGCCTCGCCGGGACGTACCAGCAGCACGGGCCGCCCGCGCGGGTCCACCCCGCCCCGAGCGGGGGAGGGGGCGCCGTCGACGGAGAGCTTGGCGACGTCGGCGGTCGCGGCGAGGGTGCGGACCCGCTCGGGGATCGGCAACATGGGCGCCTCCTTGAGGACGACGGCAATGGTAGGTTAGGCTTGCCTAAGTAAGGATTACCTAATCACATCGAGGTGAACGTGCGCTACACCGGCCCGAAGGTGCGACTGTCGCGTCGCGCGGGCGTCCCGCTGACCAGGAAAGCCGTTCGCTACTTCGAGCAGCGCCCGTACCCGCCGGGCGAGCACGGCCGCAAGACCAACCGCCGCAACACCGGCGACTACGGGCTGCGGCTGATGGAGAAGCAGAAGCTGCGCTGGTACTACGACGTGTCGGAGCGGCAGCTCCGCCGCTACTGGGACCTCGCCGTACGCAAGTCGGGCGCCTCCGGCGCCGAGCTGGTCACGATCCTGGAGAGCCGCCTGGCCTCCCTCGTGCTGCGCGCCGGCCTGGCCCCGTCGATCTACGCCGCCCGGCAGTACGTCAACCACGGCCACATCGCCGTCGACGGCCGCAAGGTGGACATCCCCAGCTACCTGGTCAAGCCCGGCCAGGTGGTGACGGTACGCGAGCGCTCCCGCCGGATGCAGCCCTTCGTGGCCGCGGCCGAGGGCGTCCACGCCGACGAGCGGACGGCGGTGTACCTGTCGGTCGAGCTGCCGGACCTGCGCTTCACGCTGACCCGCCGGCCGGAGCGCGGGGGGATCGCCATCCCCGTGGACGAGCAGCTCGTGGTGGAGTACTACTCCCGGTAGCCGCGGCGGTGGCGGTGCCGGTCCCGGTGGCGGTGGGGGCCGGTCAGGTCGTGCGGCGAGCGGGCGGTGGCACGCCGGTCAGGTCGCGCGGCGGGCCCGCCCG
>NZ_BAAAZP010000106.1:0-99002 GCF_039536965.1 Nonomuraea antimicrobica
CCCCGCGCCGCCTGCTGCCAGGGCCGACCCGGCTCAACGCGGCCCGCGCCCGCACGCTGGCGCCCGTCCTGTCCCGCGACGGCCTGCGCGGCGCGCTGCTGTCGTGGGACGGCCGGCTGCTCGACGACGCCCGCCTGGTGGTGGCCATCGCCAGGACCGCCGCCGCGCACGGGGCGTACGTGCTGACCCGGTGCCGCGCGCTCCGGCTGACCGGCCAGGGCGCCGAGGTGCGCGACGAGCTGACGGGCGAGGAGTTCACCATCCGCGCCAAGGTGGTGATCAACGCCACCGGGGTGTGGGCGGGCACGCTGGATCCGCAGGTGAAGCTGCGACCGTCCCGTGGCACGCACCTCGTCCTGCCGCAGGGGACGCTGCCGGGGCTGATCGCGGGGCTGCACCTGCCGCTGCCGGGCGAGAGCAACCGGTTCGCGCTCGTGCTGCCCCAGCCCGACGGCCGCATCCACGTCGGCCTGACCGACGAACCGGTGGACGGGCCCGTGCCCGACGTCCCCGAAGCGCCCGAGGAGGACGTGAGAGCGCTTCTGGAGGTGTTGAACGGGGTGGTTGAGGTACCGGTGACCAGAGAGGCGGTTGCGGGCGCGTACGCGGGCCTCAGGCCCCTTCTGGCGGCAGACGGCAGGACGGCCGACCTGTCGCGCAGGCACGCGGTGTTCTCCGAGGGCGGTCTCGTGACCGTCGTGGGGGGCAAGCTGACGACATATCGGCGTATGGCCGAGGACGCCGTGGATCGAGCGGTCTCGTCCGGGGACCTCCGGGCCGGGCGGTGCCGTACGCGGCGGATCCCGCTCGTGGGCGCGGGGCCACGGCCGTCCGGGGTGCCGCGCCGCCTGGCCGAGCGGTACGGCGCGGAGGCCGCCTTCGTACGCGAACTGGTCGACAGGCACCCCGAGGAGGTCGGGCTCGGGCTCACCAAGGGCGAGCTGCTCTGGTCGGTCCTGCACGAGGGTGCGCTCGACGAGGGCGACCTCCTGGACCGGCGGACCAGGATCGGCCTGGTCGAGCGGGACAGGGACCGCGCGCTGCCCACCGCACGGGAGGTGCTGGACCGAATCCCCCGCGCGTAAACCCACTGATCCGTTAGGTTAGTCTTACCTAAGTCGGATCAAGGAAGGGGTACGCGCGTTGGCAAGCGGCTGCGAGCATCCGATCGGGTGCCACACCGGGGAGATGCCCACACTGGCCAGCGCCACCGTGGGAGCCAGGCTGTGGCTGCTCGTCGAATACACCGGAGCCTGGCCTTCGCGCTTGGAAAACCACGAACTTCCTGAAGAAATCTCGAAACTCGTCCGGAGAGCGCTCGAACGCGGTATCAGGCCCCAGTTGATCCGCCGCCCCGGCAGGCGGACCCGCCCACGGGAGCAGGGAATCCGTGTGCTAGTGGCGTACGCGGAGGGCGATCGCCCATGGCTGGCGCAGGGCGTCGTCGCAGGTCCCGACGATCTTGACCTGGACGCGCTGGTGGCCGGAGTGGTCCCGGAGTCCTGCATACTTGAAGACGAGCCGGTATTTCTGGTCTGCACGCACGCCAAGCGCAATGTGTGCTGCGCCCGCATTGGACTACCCCTCGCCCGGTCCCTGGCCGAAAGTCTGCCGGACAGAGTGTGGGAAACGTCACACGTTGGCGGCGATCGTTACGCCGCCAACCTCGTGTGCTTGCCACACGGAATTTTCTACGGCAGCATGTCTCAGGCTGCTGCACTGGCAGCGGCTAACGCGTACCGGTCGGGCGAGGTCACCCTCGACCGCTACCGGGGGCGCGCAGGCATCCCTGAGCCATTGCAGGCCGTCGAGCACTTCGCCCGAGCCCATACGGGAGAGTGCTCCGTCGGCGCGGTGGCCGTGGAATCCTCCAGGACGGACGGCGACGTCACCGAAGCGATCGTGCGCTGCGGCGACGTCCGGCTCCAGGTTGTGGTTGAGCCATCGGCGTTCACAGCGCCGTGTGGTACGGCTTGCGCCGAGACGATCACCACCTACCGGCTGGTTTCGCTGGACAGGCTCACGCCTGTACGGTACGCCACGCCCGCCCTCACCTGACCAGGGAACATCACGGCCCGGCATTGCGTTGGAACAGTGACGCCAAAAGCGTCCAATGCGGCTCAATTACGAAATACCTCTCACGAAGGTGGTTTTCTCATGTCTCAGGTACGTCGGCAGCTCGCCCGCCCCCGCCCCAGTTGGGGTTGGCAGGATGATGCCGCGTGCCGGGGTGAGGACCTCGTGCTCTTCTTCGGCCCCGATGGGGAGCGGCAGCCCGAGCGTGACGTACGTGAGCGGAAGGCCAAGGCGATCTGCGCCCAGTGCCCTGTCCGCAACGAGTGCCTTGACTACGCGCTGTCCCGGCCCGAGAAGTACGGCACGTGGGGCGGTCTCAACGAGGACGAGCGCGCCAGCGAGCGTCGCCGTCGCATGCGCCGCGCGGCCAGCGCCGGCATCTCCGCCGCCTGACACACCCGGCAGCGTCACCATCATCGCGTGATCACGCAGTTGTCCCGATGAGCCGGCGCCTGGCTCTCCATGCCCAGGCTCCGGCGAACCCGGTCGGGACAACTGCCTGATCAGGTGAGTCCCTTCACGATCCCCGCGCCCGACGGCAGGGGAAGCACGTGATGGCGCACCGATGGCGGCGGCCTCCGCCCGAGGCCGCCGCACCCGTCGGTCCAGCCCGGCGTCGCAGGTTCGGCGCCCGGCTCCGGACTCCCGCCCGGCCTGGCGGTGCACACCGCCATGCGCATGGGCACGCCCTCCAGCCCGGCCACGTCCTCCACGTGGCCGTGCTGGTACGGCTTCACCGGCGGCACGCCCATGCCCATCCGGCATCCCCGCGTCCTGTCCTCACGGGTGGCACATTAGCGGACCGGTCCGACAAATTCGCCGACGCACACCTTCTCCGCATGTGCCCCGAACTCCGCATGCGCCCGGACAACTCGCGCAACCATCCCCCCGCGCACATTCCATCCCCCCACCCACATTCCACCCCGCCCGCCACAAATCAACCCCACCCACAATCCCGACGAATCCGACACAGAGGCATCCTCCCGCCCATCCGGACCCGTCAGACACTTCGCCGTAATTGTCCGTTGCCGTCCGTTCGGGATGGCGTCATGTGGCCGCCCTAGGGTGCCCGCCATGAAACGCATCGCCACCCTCATGTGCGCGGGCGCGCTGGCCCTCGGCCTGGCCGCCGCCCCCGCCGCCGCGACCCCCGACCGGAGCGGCTTCGGCCAGGCCACGCTCACCGGGTTCGCCTCACTGCCCGCGCTGACCTTCGTCCCCGGCAGCGAGCCCTCAGGGTCGCTCCTCGGCACCGCCCCGGTCAACGGCGTCACGCCGCCCTTCTCCGGCCAGCCCGTGCAGGGCTTCAGCGGCATCGTGCGCCGCGACGACGGCACGTTCGACGTCCTGTCCGACAACGGCTACGGCAACAAGGCCAACAGCTCGGACTTCCTGCTCCGCGTCCACCGCGTCAAGCCGGACTTCTCGGCCAAGTCCGTCAAGGTGGTCGGCGGCTTCAACCTGACCGACCCGCGCGGGCTGGTGCCGTTCCCGCTGACCCGCCAGGACCGTACGCTGACCGGCGCCGACTTCGACGTCGAGTCGATCGTGCGCACGGTGGACGGCACGTACTGGATCGGCGACGAGTTCGGCCCGTTCCTGCTGCACTTCGACCACAAGGGCCGCCTGATGGAGGCCCCGATCGCGCTGCCCGGCGTCAAGGCCCCCGAGAACCCCGACCTGAACGGCGGCCAGCCCAACCTCGGCAGCAGCAAGGGCTTCGAGGGCATGGCCAGGTCCGTGGACGGCCGCCGCCTCTACCCGCTGCTGGAGGGCACGGTGAGCGGCGACCCCGCGGGCACGCTGCGCATGTACGAGTTCGACCTGCGCAAGCGGGCCTACACGAACCACCGCTGGACGTACCGGCTGGACGACCCCTCGCACGCCATCGGCGACGCGATCGCGGTGGACGCGAACCGCTTCCTGATCATCGAGCGGGACAACCTCCAGGGCGACGCCGCCAAGGTCAAGCGCATCTACCTGGCCGACACGCGCGACAAGGACCACGACGGCGCGCTGGACAAGACCCTGGTCGCCGACCTGCTCGACCTCGCCGACCCGCGTGGGCTCGGCGGTGCGCCGGGCACGTTCAGGTTCCCGTTCCAGACGATCGAGGACGTGGTCATCCTGAACGACCGCACGCTCGGCGTCCTCGACGACAACAACTTCCCCTTCTCCAACGGCCGCACGCCCGGCAAGCCGGACAACAACGAGTTCATCACCGTACGGCTGACGCGCGGCCTGCAGGCCGACCCCCGCGTCTACCGGTGACACCACCCGTGGTGGCGCGGCGCACCCGCGCCACCACCGGGACCGTTCTCCCGTGACGGGTCCGGGGCCTTGCCGAGTCTCCGGACCTCGGGGCGATCTCCGTCACGAGAACCATGTCCGAAAACCATCCCCAAGCCGACCGAAATAGGGTCGGCCGGGCGAGGGTCAGACGATGAGATCGTCGAACTCCCCGTCCTTGGCCCCGAGGACGAACGCGGCGATCTCGGCCCGGGTGTAGACCAGGGCGGGCCCTTCGGGGAAGCGTGAGTTACGCATGGCGATGTCCCCCGTGGGCAGGTCTGCGACCTCGACGCAGTTGCCGTTGGGGTTGCTCCTCTTGCTCTTGCGCCAGACGACGGGAAGGCGGCCGGCGGGCGTTCCGTTCCGGAACTCGTGCATGGGGGCAGCTCCTCGCGCTCTCGCGGATGCACGTGCATCCGCGTTTGCGAGCAGACAATACGGCAGCAAGAAGTGCTCCATATACCGGATGACCAAAAATCCCGCTATGGAGTGGATCACAGGTGATATCGGCGGCTTATCCGGAAAGTAGGCGTTCCAGGAAGCGTCTGGTCGCCTCCGGCTCGTCCGCCTGGATGCTCAGCCGGTCCATGACCTCCATGTAGTGGTCGGAGTCGGCGGGTTTGTCCAGGTAGAGGGCGCTGGTGAGCTGCTCCATGTAGACGACGTCGGGCAGCTCGCGCTCGGGGAAGCGCAGAATGCTGAACGGGCCTCCGGCCGCCGCGTGCCCGCCACGGTCGAACGGGATCATCTGCACGGTGACGTTGTGCTCCTCGGTGATGTCGAGGAGATGGGTGATCTGCTCGCGCATGGTGTCGGGGCCGCCCAGCATGCGGCGTACGACGGCCTCGTCGATCACGGCCCAGAGCTTCAGGCCGCTCTCCAGCCGCTCCTGCCGGGTGGTGCGCAGCGCCACGCGGCGGTCCAGCTCGGCCCTGGGCGCCTTCTCATGGGCCAGCTCGATCACCGCCCTGGCGTAGGCGGGCGTCTGGAGCAGGCCGGGGATGAACTGGTTCTCATAGGTACGGATGCCGGAGGCGGCGCCCTCCAGGCCGATGTAGACCTCGAACCAGGCGGGCAGCAGGTCGCCGTACTTGTGCCACCAGCCGGGGGCGTTGGCCTGCTTGGCCAGGTCGAGCAGCGCCTCGCGCTCGGCGGGGTCGGTGACGCCGTACAGGGTCAGCAGGTCGGCTACGTCGCGCTGCTTGAAGCTGACCTGCCCGAGCTCCAGCCTGCTGATCTTGGCGTGGGACGCGCGAATCGAATATCCCGCGTCTTCGCGTGAGATGCCCTTCTCCGTGCGGAGCCTGCGCAATTGGGTCCCCAGCAGGATCCGCAGCACCGTCGGGCTTCCCTGCGAATGGCTGAGAAGTTTCCCTTCCGTGCTCTGAGCGCTCACGCCGTCCGCTCCCCTAGATCGTCTGCACGTGCATTTGCTCTTCGCATCCGTAAACTACGAAAAGTCTTGCATCGGTCAGCACTCCCCGTAAAGATGGGCATTGGATCACCAGACCGCGCCTCGGGGGCCAGGATGACGACTTTCGACGCACGGCCGCAGGCCGCCATCGGTGCCCGGCCTCCAGGATGGCTCTCCACCATCCTGGTGGAGGGCCGTCCCAGTGAGTGTGACGCCGTTTTCCCGTTTCAGCAACGTACGGCGCTGGAGCCCGCGTGCGTCGCGACGGCCCGGCGGTTCGTCGATCAGACGCTCGGCGCCTGGGGGGCGCCTGAGCTGGCGTTCGACGCCCAGTTGGTCGTCTCGGAGCTGGTCACCAACGCGATGCGGCACGGGGGCGGGGCCGCGCAGTTGCGCCTGCTCTGCCACGGGCCCGAGCTGGCGTGCGTGGTGGCCGACCACAGCCGCACCGTGCCGGTGACGGCCACACCCGACGTGTTCTCCGAGTACGGGCGCGGGTTACGACTGGTGGACGCCCTCTGCTCGGCGTGGGGGTGGCTCTCGCCGGGAGGTGCCCGCAAGCTCGTCTGGGCCGTCATCACGGGCTGACCGGTCGCGGCCCCCGGCGCTCCCCGATCAGTCGCGGCCCCCGGCGCGCTCCTCGATCAGTCGCGGCCCAGCAGGCGGAGTACGTCGGCGTCGGTGAGCTGGTCGAAGTGCTCGTACCACTGGCCGACCGCCCTGAAGTCGGGTGGCGTGCTCAGCACCACCACCTCGTCGGCCTCCTCCCGCAGCGACTCGACGGTGGCACGCGTCCCCACGGGCACGGCCAGCGTCACCTTGGCGGGCTTCGCCGCGGGGACCCGCGCCACCGCCCTGAGCGCCGCCCGCGCGGTGCCGCCGGTGGCCAGGCCGTCGTCCACCACGATCACCTCCCGCCCTTCGAGCGGCGGCAGGGGCCGGTCGCCGCGATAGGCGCGCACCCGGCGGGCCAGCTCGCGCCGCTCGTGCTCCACCACGTCGGCGACGGACTCGGGCGTCATGCCCAGGCGCTCCAGCAGCCCCAGGTCGAACACCGGCTCGCCGCCCTCCGCGATCGCGCCGACCCCCAGCTCGGGAGCCAGGGGATAGCCGATCTTCCTGGTCACCAGCACGTCGAGCACGGCGCCGAGGCGGCGCGCGATGGGTACGGCCACCGCCACGCCGCCACGGGGCAGGGCGAGGATCACGGGGTCGTGCGTGTCCCTCAGCCGCCTGGCGAGCAGCTCCCCCGCCTCGGCCCTGTCCGCGAAGAGCTCCATAGCCTTTGCCTACCCGCTGACACCCGCTCCTCGCCTCCCCCGCCCGCGTATCTACGACCCTCCGCGTCCACGCTGGTCAGGGGCGGTCAGGGGCGGTTGCGGCCGAAGCCCGCGCTCCCATCCAACCCGCGCCCGCGCCGATCAAGGCCGGTCGCGGCCGAAGTCCGCACGCCCGCGCCGCCCAACCCGCGTCTGCGCTGGTCAGGGGCGGTTGCGGCCGGAGCGGCGCATTTCCTTGGTGATGACCTTCCACTTGTTCTGCTGCTCTTTACGCAGCCGGGCGTCCGTCCTGGAGGCCATCCACGCCGCCTCGCGCTGGAGCTTGCGCCAGCTCTCCAGGCGCCGTTCGGGCAGCTCCCCGCTTTCCAGCGCCGTCAGCACCGCGCATTCCGGCTCGCTGGTGTGCCCGCAGTCGCCGAACCGGCACCGCTGGGCCAGCTCCTCGATGTCCGCGAAGACGCGGTCGACGCCTTCCCCGATGTCGTAGAGGCCGATCCGCCGGATGCCCGGCGTGTCGATGACCAGCCCGCCCCCGGGCAGCAGGATCAGCTCGCGGTGCGCGGTGGTGTGCCTGCCGCGCCCGTCGCCCGCGCGTACCTGCTGGGTCTCCATGACCTCGCCCACTGCCAGCGCGTTGACCAGAGTGGACTTGCCCGCCCCGGACGGGCCCAGGATGACGGCGGTACGCGAGCCGCCGAGGTAGCCGGCGGCCAGCTCCACCCCGTCGCCGAGCAGCGAGGAGACCGCGTGCACGGCCACGCCGGGCGCGGCCGTGCGGACGTCGGCGAGCAGGTCGTCGAGGCCGTCGTCGAACAGGTCGGACTTGGTGACGAGCACCACGGGCGTGCCGCCGGACTCCCAGGCCAGGGCGACTAGGCGCTCGATGCGGCCGAGGTCGGCGAAGTCCGCCGCGTGCATCGACGGCTCGGCCACGAAGACGACGTCGACGTTGGCCGCGAGCACCTGGCCCTGGCCGTCGCCCGACAGGCCGCCGACCGAGTCGCGGCTCACGCCGCCCCGGACGAACGCGGTGCTCCTCGGCAGCACCTCGTCGAGCTCGTAGCGGCCCTCGGGCAGCCATCTGAGCGCGGCCCAGTCGCCGACGCACGGCAGCGCGACCGGGTCGGTGGCGGAGGCCCGGCGTACGCGGGCGCCGTATTTGGCGTGGTGCTGGCCGTCGGCCGCGATCACCTCGGCGGCGCCGCGGTCGACGCGCGAGACGCGGGCGGGGACGGTGTCGGTGGGCAGGTCGGCGGCGCGCAGGTCGTTCCAGCCGAGCAGCGAAAGATCGTAAGACAACGTAGTGAGACCTTTGATCGAGAAGGAGGTGAAACGGGGTCGCTCAGACGAGCGCCCGGAGGTGGACTGAAGGCACGCTGAAGACGGTGACCCGCATAGCCCTCACCTCCTCGATCGGTTTCCGAGGCGACTCTAACTCACGCCTTCCCCGGTGACGCAAACGGATTATCTTCCGCGATCCGTTGAACCGTGCCGGGGCGGCCGGCCGTACCACCTGCCGACGGACTGAGAAAGGGGAATGATGCGAACCAGCACGTATCCCCCGCCCTCGGCCGAGGGAGCCGCCCCGATGGGCAAGCCGCGCTTACGTCACCGGATCCGGCGCGTACGCCCGGACGACGAGGTGGTCGTGTCCGCGCTCTACCGGGAATACCACAGGCCGCTGCTGGCCTTCGTGATCCGGCTGACCGCGGGCGATCGGCAGTGGGCGGAAGACGTGGTGCAGGAGACCATGATCCGGGCGTGGCGCAGCGCCGAGCGGCTCGACCCTGACGCGGTGTCGTTGATGCCCTGGCTCGCCACGGTCGCCAGACGTATCGTGATCGATGAGCGGCGGCGCAGGGACGTCCGTCCCCGGGAGTCGGGCGACGGGCCTCTGGAGAGTCTGCCCGTCCCCGACGAGATGGAGGGACTGCTGCACCAGGTGGTCGTGTCCGAGGCGCTGAAGGCGTTGTCGCCGGCGCACCGCGAGATCCTCAACGAGACGATCCTGCGCGATCGGTCGGTCAACGACGCCGCCGAGGCGCTGGGCATCCCGGTGGGCACCGTGAAGTCCCGGGTCTACTACGCCGTACGCGCGCTGCGCATCGCGCTGGAGGAGCGGGGGGTGACGGTGTGACGTCGAGAGTCGAGCACACGGACGTGGGCGCGTACGCGCTCGGACTGCTGGACGAGGACGACCGACTGGCCTTCGACACCCATCTCCTCGGCTGTGCCTCCTGCCGGCACGAGTTGTCGGAGCTGGCAGGGGTGGCCGACGTGCTGCACGAGATCAGCTCCGTCGCGAACCTGGGTCTCCTTTACGACGACCGCTCCAACGACCGCTCCGACGACCGCTCCGACGTCCGTTCCGAGAACCGGACCGACGACCGCTTCGACGACCGCTTCGACGACCGTGAGGACGACGTCGTCGACCTGCTGCGGCGCAAGAGGGCGGCCGACCGGCGGACGCGGCGGGGGACGTTCGTGATCGGGGTGGCGGCGGCGGTCACCCTGGTGGCGGGCGGCCTGGCGATCGGCACCCAGCTCGCCACCGGCGAGCAACCCCAGGTCGCCCAGGGACACGGCGGCCACATGGGCGGCCATCCGGGCCCGGCCGAGCAGTTCTACGCCGAGGGCCGTCCCATCGAGGGCAAGGGGGTCGACGGCGTGACCGGCGGGCTGGTCGTGGAGTCCAAGGGATGGGGCACGCACGCGGCACTCAGGCTGGCCGGGGTGAAGGGACCGCTGGAATGCGAGCTGGTCTCGGTCGCCAAGTCGGGCGAGCGCCGGGTGATGACCGGGTGGTCCGTACCTCCAGCCGGGTACGGAGTGCCGGGCTCACCCGACCCCCTCTACATGCACGGCGGCAGCGCCACGAAGCTCACGGACGTCGACCACTTCGAGGTGGTCACCTCCGAGGGCAGGAAACTGCTCACCATCACGCTCTGACCGGCTCGGCGAAGGCCCTCTCACCGCTGGTGGGAGGGCGCTTCGCGGCCCCGGGTCGTTACAGGCCCGGGGTGGGGAACTGGGCCGTCAGCTCGCTGACCTCGTGGTGGACCCGGGTGATGACGTCTTCGGCGTCGCCCTTGGCCAGGGCCGTGACGACCTCGTCCATCCAGGCGCCGATCTGCCGCATCTCCGCCTCGCCCATGCCGCGCGAGGTGACCGACGGCGTGCCGATGCGGATGCCCGAGGGGTCGAAGGGCTTGCGGGTGTCGAAGGGCACCGTGTTGTAGTTGGTCTCCAGCCCGGCGCGGTCGAGCGCCTGCGCGGCCGGCTTGCCGCCGATGCCCTTGGGCGTGAGGTCGAGCAGGATCAGGTGGTTGTCGGTGCCGCCGGAGACGAGGTCGAAGCCGCGCGAGCCCAACTCGTCGGCCAGGGCCTTGGCGTTGCGGACGATCTGGTGGGCGTAGTCGCGGAAGGCCGGCTGGGCGGCCTCGTGCAGCGCGACCGCGATGGCGGCGGTGGTGTGGTTGTGAGGGCCGCCCTGCAGGCCGGGGAAGACCGCCTTGTTGAGCGCCGTGGCGTGCTCGTCGGCCGTGGCCATGAGCATGGCGCCGCGCGGGCCGCGCAGGGTCTTGTGGGTGGTCGTGGAGATCACGTCGGCGTGCCCGACCGGGGACGGGTGGGCGCCGCCGGCGACCAGGCCCGCGATGTGGGCGATGTCGGCCGCCAGCACGGCGCCGACCTCGTGGGCGATCGACGCGAAGCCCTCGAAGTCGATCGTGCGCGGGATCGCGGTGCCACCGCAGAAGATCAGCTTGGGCCGGTGCTCCAGCGCGAGCGCGCGGACCTCGTCGAGGTCGATGCGCCCGGTGTCCTTGCGTACGCCGTAGCGGACCGGGGTGAACCACTTGCCGGTGGCCGAGACCGACCAGCCATGGGTCAGGTGGCCGCCGAACGGCAGGCCCATGCCCATCACGGTGTCGCCGGGCTGCAGGAAGGCCATGTAGACGGCGAGGTTGGCGGGCGAGCCGGAGTAGGGCTGGACGTTGGCGTGGTTGACGCCGAACAGCGACTTGGCTCGCTCGATCGCCAGGGTCTCGATCTGGTCGATGACCTGCTGGCCCTCGTAGTAGCGCTTGCCCGCGTAGCCCTCGGAGTATTTGTTGGTCAGCACGGTGCCGGTGGCCTCGAGCACGGCCTTGGACACGTAGTTTTCGGACGCGATCAGCTTGACTGTGTCAGCCTGACGACGCTCCTCCGCCTTGATGAGCTCGGCGATCTGCGGGTCGACGCTGGCGAGAGAACCCATGACTCTCCTGTCATCATTGATGATCTGCGAAGACCCAGGCGCACGGCCTCCGCTCCCTCCGCTCCCTGGTGGTCGATCCCACCCAATGCGCCAGTCGCGTCTCGCCTAGCACCCTATCGGGCCTGAGGTCAGCCCTGCGACGTACGGCTCACGCCGGGCCAGAGCCGGTCCACCTCGGCGTTGAGTATGGCCCCGATGAGCACGGCCAGCGCCGTGATGTAGAGCCAGAGCAGCAGCGCGATGGGGGCGGCCAGCGAGCCGTACACCGAGACGGGCGAGAACCACGCCGCCAGCACCGCGCGCAGCACCGCCGCGCACACGATCCACAGGAACAGCGCCAGGATGGCCCCGGGCAGCTCGCGGTACCACTTCGTGCGCACAGGGACGCTGACGTGGTAGAGCACGGTCAGGAACAGCACCGAGCCGACGATGACGATCGGCCAGTAGAGCACGTCGATCAGGACGCCGTAGTCGGCGGGGAGCGCGTCTCTGATCAGCGTGGGGCCGACGACGAGGATCGGCATGACGACGATCCCGACGAGCAGGCCGATGACGTAGAGGCCGAACGACATCAGCCGGGTGCGGATGATGCCGCGCTCCTCCCCTAGCCCGTAGGCGACCGAGATGAGGTCGACGAAGACGTACAGGGCCCGGGAGCCGGACCAGAGCGACAGCAGGAAGCCCAGCGAGATGATCGACACCTTGCCCGCGTCGTCGCTGAGCACGTCGGTGATGAGCGGGTTGATCACCTTGTTGACGGCGTCGTCGGTGAACAGCAGCCCCGCCTGCTCGATCACCCACGTCTTCACCTGGGTGACCACGCCGGGCCCGAGCCAGGTGCCGAGCTTGCCCAGCACGCCGATCAGGCCCAGCACGAACGGGGGCAGCGACAGCAGCGCGAAGAACGCGGCCTCACCGGCCAGGCCGGTGACGCGGTAGGTGACGCCGGCGTTCGTGGCCGCGCGCACGGTCGCCCACGACTTGGTGTCGAGCACCCAGCTCAGCCTGGCGCGGGCGTTGGAGACGAGCCCGCGCTTGGCTCGGGGAGGCGCTTCGGTGGACGTCATGGCACCCAACGGTATTCGCAGTGAGTCTCCGGGACAGCTTACGTCCCATTACCTGCTCTGGTCGTTTTACCTGCTCTGGTCGTTGTCCACGATGCGCGCGCCCAGCGGGAGAAGGGAGACCGGGATGAGCTTGAGGTTGGCCACGCCCATGGGGATGCCGATGATGGAGATGAACAGGGGGATCGAGGTGATGACGTGGCCGATGGCGAGCCAGATGCCGGCGACGACGCACCAGATGACGTTGCCCAGCAGGGAGAACACGCCGGCGTCCGGGTCGCGTACGACGGTGCGGCCGAAGGGCCACAGCGCGTAGGCGGCGATCCTGAACGAGGCGATGCCGAACGGGATCGTGACGATGAGGATGCAACAGATGATCCCGGCCAGGGCGTATCCGATGGCCAGCCAGACTCCCGCGAACACCAGCCAGATGACGTTCAGGATTGTGCGCATGCTCACACGATGTCACGGATCATGCCGTACGCGTCATCCGGTATGCCCCTGATATTCCCCTGACTTGGGGCTTCGCCCCTGTCCAGGAGGCCCGGCGAACGCCTGCGCGATCTCCATCCAGGCCCGCGCGGGCTCGCCGGTCAGCTCCAGCCCGGTGTCCGACAGGTGGATGCGCTGGGTGACGACGAGGCAGAAGTCGAGCAGGCTCCCGCGTACGACGCCGGGCGCCTCCAGCGGCCCCGCCGTCCAGGTGCCGCCGCCCGGCACGGCCAGCTCCACGCGTACGGGGTCGGCCGGCACGGGCAGCCCCCGCGCGGCAAAGCTGAACGGGCGGGCCCTGAACCCCAGCATGGCCACGTGCCGCAGCCGGGCCGCCGGCTCCCTGGTGACGCCGAGCGCGTCGGCCACGTCCTGGCCGTGCGCCCACGTCTCCATGAGCCGCGCGGTGACGAACGAGGCGGCCGACATGTCCGGCCCGAACCACGGCAGCCGGTCGCGGGCGCCCAGCGTGGCGAACGCCTCCAGGCTCCTGACCCGCGACGCCAGGAACCAGGCGCGCAGCTCGCCCGGCGGCATCCCGCGCGACCGGACCGCGATCTCGTCGACCGAGCGCATGCCCGCCACCGAGGCGTGGTAGGCGGCCGGGTCGGTGGCCGCCAGCACGGCGGCGTCGTCGAACCAGGCCAGATGGCTCACCTGATCGCGGATCGCCCATCCCGCCGCGGGCGTGGGCCACTCCCAGTCGCCGTCGCCGAGTGGCTGGAGCAGCGCCTCGAAGGACTCCGTCTCCGCGCGCAGGTCACCGAGTAATTCCGCCATGAGGTTCACGCGCGCCAGCCTAACCAGAGCAACGTTCCGGGAGAATAATGCGAAATGTGATCTGCGAGAGCTGCAAGGACAAGCGGCACGAGGACTGCCGTGGCGGCTCCTGGTGCGACTGCCAGCACCAGGAGGAGCCGCAGCCCGAGGAGTCGGACCTCGACTGGCCGCGCCAGGGCTGAGCCCGGACGACACGAAGCCCGGACGACACGAAAGCCTGGACGACAAGAAGCCTGGACGGTAAGAAACTGCCAGAAGGCCGCGAGAGGGCCCTCAGATGGCCCGCAGGAGGCCCCGTGGGGCGGGATCGGGCGGCTGACACTATCCCACACTCTGGACCCCGTCTTGGACATCCCGGACAGCCGGAGTAATCTCGAAGCATGCCAGCGGACCCCATGCTCGTCGGTCGACGCCACGTCGACCTTCAGCGTGTCCGCAGTGCCATCTGTTGCGACGCCCGCTAATCCACATCTTTTCCGCTGAGCGCGTCGCACTCCACCATCCAGCCCTGCACTCGAAGACGAGGCAGGAGGACGCTGCGCGCGCCCATGATCCGAAGGACGCGCAATGAGCACCCCTGCCAGCCGCACTCCTGCCAGCCGGCACCACAAGCGCCCGCGCGGCGAAGGCCAGTGGGCTCTCGGTTACCGTGAGCCGCTCAACAAGAACGAAGAGAACAAGAAGAACGACGACGGCCTCAACGTCCGCCAGCGCATCATCGACATCTACTCCAAGCAGGGCTTCGACTCGATCGACCCGGCCGACCTGCGTGGCCGCATGCGCTGGTACGGCCTCTACACCCAGCGCAAGCCGGGCATCGACGGTGGCAAGACCGCGATCCTCGAGCCGGAGGAGCTCGACGACCGCTACTTCATGCTGCGCGTGCGCATCGACGGCGGCCAGCTCGACCTGGCCCAGCTCCGTACGATCGCCGACATCTCCAACGCGTACGGCCGCGGCACGGCCGACCTGACCGACCGGCAGAACATCCAGCTCCACTGGATCGAGATCGAGTCGGTGCCCGACATCTGGGAGCGTCTGGAGGCGGTGGGCCTGTCCACCACCGAGGCGTGCGGCGACACCCCGCGGGTGATCCTGGGCTGCCCGCTGGCCGGGATCGACTCCGACGAGGTGATCGACGCCACCGAGCAGATCCTGGAGATCAACGAGCGGGTCGTGGGCAACCCGGCGTTCTCGAACCTGCCGCGCAAGTTCAAGTCGGCGCTGAGCGGCTGCCCGGCGCACTGCACGGTGCACGAGATCAACGACGTGGCCTTCGTCGGCGTGGTCAACGAGCACGGCGAGACGGGTTACGACCTGTGGGTGGGCGGCGGCCTGTCCACCAACCCGATGCTGGGCAAGCGGCTGGGCGTGTTCGTCCGGCCGGAGCAGGCGGCCGACGTCTACGAGGGCGTGGTCGGCGTCTTCCGCGACTACGGCTACCGGCGGCTGCGGCACCGGGCGCGGATCAAGTTCCTGGTCAACGACTGGGGCCCGGAGCGGTTCCGTGAGGTCCTGGAGACGGAATACCTCAAGGAGCAACTGCCCGACGGGCCCGCGCCCGAGCTGCCGCGCGGCAGCCGCCGCGACCACGTCGGCGTGTTCCCGCAGAAGGACGGCGACTTCTACGTCGGCTTCGCGCCCAAGGTGGGCCGGCTCGACGGCGACAAGCTGCACGCGATCGCCGACATCGCCGAGCGGCACGGCTCGGACCGGGTCCGCACGACGGTCGAGCAGAAGATGGTCATCCTCGACGTCGCGCCCGACCGGGTCGACTCGATCGTGGCCGCGCTGGAGGCCGTCGACCTACAGGTCAAGCCGTCCACGTTCCGCCGCCAGACGATGGCCTGCACCGGCATCGAGTACTGCAAGCTCGCCATCGTCGAGACCAAGGCCACCGCGATGGACCTGATCGACGAGCTGGAGCGGCGGCTGCCCGCCTTCGAGGAGCCGCTGACCATCAACGTCAACGGGTGCCCCAACTCCTGCGCCCGCATCCAGGTCGCCGACATCGGCCTCAAGGGCCAGCTCGTCGTGGACGAGAACGGCGACCAGGTCGAGGGCTTCCAGATCCACCTGGGCGGTTCCCTGGGGGTCAACGCGGGCTTCGGCCGCAAAGTACGCGGGCTCAAGACCACGGCCAAGGCGCTGCCCGACTACGTGGCACGGGTCGTGTCCAACTACGACAGCCAGAAGAAAGAGGGCGAGTCGTTCGCCGACTGGGTCCAGCGAGCAGACGAGGCCGATCTGAAATGACCACACGAGCGGTTCCCTTTCACTGCCCCTACTGCGGTGACGAAGACCTCGAGCCCTATGAGGGCGAGCCGAACGTCCCGGGGTCCGCGGCGGGAGGCGGCTGGTACTGCCGCGCCTGCGCTCGTGCCTTCAAGCTGAAATTCCTGGGAATCGGAGTGAAGATATGACGCTCGTCGACCTCGAGGTCGGTTTGCGGGAGCAGCGCGGCGCGCTCGACCTGCAGGACATCGTCGAGTCCGCCGCCAGGTTCCTGGACGACGCCCCCGCCCGCGAGATCATCCGCTGGGCGGCGGCGACGTTCGGCGACCGGCTGTGCCTGACCTCCTCGATGAGCGACGCCCTGCTCATCGACCTGGTGAGCAGGGTCAAGCCCGGCGTTGACGTGCTGTTCATCGACACGGGTTACCATTTCGCCGAGACGATCGGCACCCGTGACGCCGTACGGCAGGTCTATGACGTCAACGTGATCGACATCAAGCCGTCGCGCACGGTCGAGGAGCAAGACCGCGACCTCGGCCCGCGCCTGTTCGGCCGCAACCCCGACCTGTGCTGCTACCTGCGCAAGGTGGAGCCGCTGAACCGGGCGCTGGAGCCGTACCTGGCGTGGATCTCCGGCATCCGCCGCGACGAGTCGCCCAGCCGCACCGGCACCAAGGTCGTGGAGTGGGACGCCAAGCGGCAGATGGTGAAGGTCAACCCGATCGCCTCCTGGACTCAAGACGACGTCGACAACTACATCGCCGACAACGGGGTGCTGATCAACCCGTTGCACTACGACAACTACCCCTCGATCGGCTGCGGGCCGTGCACGCGGCAGGTCGCGGAGGGAGAGGATCCGCGCAGCGGACGCTGGGCGGGCCTGGGGAAGGTCGAATGCGGCATTCACCTGTGATCCCCAGCGGGGGACCCGTCCCGTTGGCAGGCGGGGCGGCCCCCGGCCGCGTGCCACTGGTGGCGGTGGCGCACGGGTCGCGAGACCCTCGCGCCGCCGCCACCGTGGCCGCGTTGCTCGACCAGGTGCCGCTGGACGTGCGGGTGGCGTACCTGGATCACTGCGCCCCGACGCTGGGGCAGGCCCTGGGCGGGCTGCGGGCGGCCGTGGTGCTGCCGCTGCTGCTCACCGAGGCGTACCACAGCCGGGTGGACCTGCCGGCGGCGCTCAACGAGGCCCGCGCGCGCGACCCCCGGCTGCGGGTGAGCTACGGCCACACGCTGGGCCCGCACCCGCTGCTGCTGCCGGCGCTGGAACGGCGGCTGGGCGAGGCGGGCGTGCCGGTGGGCGATCCGGACACGGCCGTGGTGCTGGTGTCGGCGGGTTCGAGCGACGCGCGGGCCAACGGGGTGGTCGCGGAGATGGCGCGGGCGTGGCGGCGGTCGGGCTGGTGGACCGTGACGCCCGCGTACGCCTCCGCCGCCGGTCCCACCCCGGCCGCCGCCGTGGCGGCGCTGCTGAGGGCCGGGGCGCCGCGGGTGGTGGTGGCGCCGTACCTGCTGGCTCCTGGATACTTCGCCGACAAGGTGCGGCGCGAGACGCTGGAGGCGGGCGCCGAGGTCGTGGCCGACGTGCTCGGGGCGGCTCCCGAGCTGGTGGAGGTGCTGCTGGAGCGGTACACGGCGGCGCTGCGGCAGCCGGAGCCGGTGTCGCTCGCGGGGTGACCCACGAGTTTGAGCGGGCCGTCTCGGGGGCTGAGCGGCCCGTGGGAGGCTTGCGGGGTCAGTGGCCGCCGTGGAGGCCGCGGCGGTCGTCGTTGAGCTGTCTGCGCAGCTCACGGCCCTCCGCGCGGAGCTGGCGGCCGAGCTGCCGCCAGTCGTCGCCGTGCAGCCGCTGCCAGTGCTCGCGCCAGGCAGCGAACCCGCGCTGCAGCGGCTGGGCCTGCGCGTCGCCGATCACCTTGACGTCGCCCATCACCGCGTACGCCTGCACCCGCACCACGGGAACGTTCATGCCGGGGGGCGCCTGCTGGACGTCGACCTTCTTGTCGCCCATGATCGCCATGCCGTCGAGGTCGACGATCACCCCGTCGGGCACGATGATCTTCACGTCGCCCATCACGGAGACGGCCAGGATGTCCACCTGGTTCGTGCGCACCTCGGCCTCGCGCAGGTCGAGCAGGACGTCGCCCATCACCGCGACCGCGCCGAGCTCCTGCTCGATGCGCCAGGAACCGCGCCGTTTGGAGTCGCCCATGACGCCGACGAACCACCGCCGCTTCCTGCCCTCGGGTCGCGGGGCGGGCGCGGGGGCGGGGGCGGGGGCGGGGGCGGTGCCCGCGGGCAGATCCTGGGTGAGCAGGGCCAGCTCGGCATGGGTGGTCGCGGTGTAGGCGGCCTCGGTGCGGTCGGTCAGCTCGACGAGGGTGAGCCGGCCCTCGACCGAGGCGACGCGGAGCTGCTCGACGACGGCCTCACGCTCGGCGTCCGACGCGCGGATCTCCCCCGGTTCAGTCATACTCGCAACATATCGCGTCTTGGCCGGATTGCAGCTCCTCCTTGGGAAGGAATCGGGCCATCCAGCGAAACATGCACGTTCCCGGAGGAGTTTGAACCACTTCGGGGGTGGGGCGCGTACCACGCCATGACACGGGGCCCTGGCGTGGTCCGGGGCGCGGCCGGACCAGGCTAGGGTCCCTGTCATGCATGAGGAACAGCTCTACCGCGCGGCGTTGAACGGCGAGACCGAGACCGTGGGCAAGCTGCTGGCCAGTGGCGCCGATCCCAACACCCCCAGCGAGGGCGAAGAGGCGGGCCTGCCGCTGTGCGCGGCCGCCGCCTGGGACCGCACTGAGGTGGCGGGCGCGCTGCTGGCGGGCGGCGCCGACGTCAACGGCCGGGAGGACGGCGGCTGGACGGCGCTGCTGTGGGCCGCCGCCAACGGCCAGGCCGCCGTCGCCAAGGTGCTGATCGAGGCGGGCGCCGAGGTCGACGCGACCAACGACGACGGCGACACCCCGCTCACGCTGGCCGCCAGGCGCGGCGCCCTGGGCGTGGTGCAGACGCTGCTGGAGGCGGGCGCCGACCACCAGAAGTACGACGGCGACGGTGACACGCCGCTGGAGATCGCCGTCGACTGGGTGGGCGTGCACCTGGAGAGCGCGCTGCTCGACCAGATCGAGAAGGACGGCTGGGAGTACGTCGTGGCCCGCCAGTACGCCAAGGACGGCACCGAGCTGGTCACGGTGGCCGGGCGCGCGGCCGACGGCTCCGAGAGCGAGCAGGTGCAGGCCCAGCGCGGCCACGCCGCCATCGCGACCCTGCTGGAGGAGGCGGCCGGCGGCCACGCCCCGGTGGAACGGCTGGTGGCGCGGGCCCTGGCGCACCGCGACATCGACGAGGACGCCGAGACCTGGTGGATCGTGGCCGACGCGCTGGGCAAGCGGGCCGACGAGGAGACGTTCGAGGCGCTGGCCGCGCTGTGCGTGAGCGAGGACGCCAGAGAGCGGGAGTTCGGCGTCGACGCGATCGCCCAGTTCGGGTTCGCCGACGGCGACAAGCCGTACCTCGACCGGACCCTGCCGCTGCTGCAGAAGATGGTCACCACGGAGGGCAACCCGCAGGTGCTGCGCTCGGTGCTGGCGGCGCTCGGGCACCAGGGCGACCCGCGGGCGCTGCCGTACGTGCTGGACATCGTCGGGCGGCCCGGCCACAACCGCACGATGACCGACCCGATCGCGCTGGCCGACGTGCTGCCGCCCGACCACGAGGAGGGGCTGGCGCTGCTGATCGCGATGACCGAGGACGACGACTCCGAGGTCCGCGACTGGGCCACCGCCGGGCTGGCCGGGCTGACCGCCGACACGCCGGTGATCAGGGACGCGCTGGCGGCCCGGCTGTCCGACACCGACCTGCGTACGGTGGCCGAGGCCACGCGCGGGCTGGCCGACCGCGGTGACGAGCGGGCCGCCCAGGGCACCGAGCGGGTGCTGGCGGAGAGCGACGACGACTACGCCAGGGAGCTCGTCAGCCGCCCCGCCGCCTCCTGACCTGACCGGGCGCACCCCTCCTCCCGGCCGGGCCGGAGACCTCGTCAGCCACCCTCAGCCCGCTCCCGACCGGGCCGGGGAGATCAGTCGCCGTTGAGCACGCGGGTCACCCAGTCGAGGGTCCCCGTGCTCAGGGCCTCCTCGGCCAGGCGTTTGCCCGTCGTGGTGGTGATCGCGGCGAGCGAGCTGTCGATCCAGCCCTGCACGTTCTGGTGCCCCTGTTCGCGGTATTCGACGGCCTGCAGGAGGCATTCCAGCTTGTCGGCGTCGCGCGCGCAGACGGCCTCCACGCTGGCCTTCTCCTCGTACTCGGCCACGGCGTCGCCCAGCATGCCCGCCACCTCGGCGGGCAGGCCGCGTACCTGGTCGGCGGTGACGGCCTCGTTGGAGGCCGGTTGAAGATAACGCTTACCGATGTACGGGATGTCGGTGATGCGCGTCTCCTGCGTGTCGTGGAACAGGCTCATGAACGCGGCCCGCTCCGGATCACCACCCTCAAGCCTGGCGATCACGGCGGCGATCACGGCCGCCCGGAACGAGTGCTCCGCGATGCTCTCCGGATCGCGTACGCCCGCCACCAGCCACCCCGTGCGCTTGTAGCGCTTGAGCAGGCCGAACTCGTAGAACAGTCCGGCCAGACCCGTCACGTCGTCCGCCACGAGGACCCCCCTCTCGTCATGTGCGGACCCTAGAGCCTAGACGACGGCACTCCCCTGTGCCGGGAACGCCCCGCCAGGTTCGTGGGCTCGTGTGCTCAATGGCTCATGGGCTCGTCTGCTCAAGGGCCGGAGAAGGCGGGGGCCGCGGTCAGGACGTCCCTGGCCAGCGAGAGGTCACCCGCCAGGTCGGCGGGGAGGGCGGCCGGGTCTCCCCTGCCGCCGAGCAGGAAGCAGAACTCCACCACGTCCGCCGTGATGTGGGCGTCGGGCTCGCCGGGAGCCGCGTCCTGCACGCCCAGGGCGATCCGCCACTCGCCGCCGCCCGCGCCCGTCAGCGTGAGGCACAGCGTGCGGCCGGCGCCGTCCAGGCCGGACAGGAGCATCGTCCAGGGCAGCAGGCGGGCGCACAGGTCGGCCGTGGGGTGGATGTGCTCGGCGATCGGGTCGGGCAGGCGGAGCCGGGCCGTCTTGGCCGCGTCCGCCGTGTGGATCCACGTCTCCAGGCCCCTGGCCAGGAGGTGGTCGCTGACCGCCACCTCCATGCCGTCCAGGGTGGCCGGGGTGGTGGCGGGCAGGTCGGCCAGGTGGCGGCAGAGGGCGTCGGCCTGGGCGCGCCAGTCGCGCCGCGTCTGCTCGGGGCTGCGGGCCCGCTCGTACGCCTGCACCTCGCTCGTACGGCCCAGCGAGTCGGCCGCCTTGATCGGCGGGCCCAGTACGGGAGCGCCCACGGAGGCGGCCAGGAGACCGTCCTTGGCGGCCAGGTGCGCGACCAGTTCCTGAAGCGTCCAGCCTTCGACGATCACCCGCGACCAGTCGTCGTCGACCGCGGAGGTCAGCAGCGCGTCCATGGCCGCCACCCGGGCGGCGTACGGCTGCGCCCAGGCGGCAGTGGCGGCCGCGGGCCGGCGCCTGGCGCGGGCCCCGGCCAGGAGCTGGGGCCGCAACGAGTGGCCCGGCGCCGCCGGGTCCTCCATCATCGCGTCCAGGTAGAGACGCTCGACGGCGTCCATCACACTTCCTCCTCCGCCAGCGCGTCCGCCAGGCGTCGCAGCGCCAGCCGGATGCGCGACTTGGCCGTTCCCTCGGGCACGCCGAGCTCCTCGCCGACCTGCCGATAGGTACGCCCGCCGAAGTAGGCCAGCTCGATCGCCTGCCGCAGCCCCTCGGGCAGGGACGTCACCGCCTGACGCACCCGGTCGGCCTCGTCGGCGGCGAGGACGTCGTCCTCCAGTCTGGCGGGTTCGCGCTCGAACAGCCTGGGCCCCAGGGCGGACACCCGCCTGCGCTCCTCGGCCCGTACGTGGTCGACCGCGCGGCGGTGCGCGATCGTGGCCAGCCAGGCGCGCAACGTGCCCCGGTCGGGGTCGTAGGCGAGCGGCCGTTCCCAGAAGACCAGGAACACCTCCTGCGTGATGTCCTCGGCGATCACCCGGTCCCTGGTGACCCTCAGGGAGAGACCGAAGATCAGCGAGGAGAGCCGATCGTAGACCTCGCCCAGCGCGGACTCGTCGCCGCCGACCACCCGCTGGTGTAACAGGCGGTCGTCGTACGGTGCCTCCACTGGCACCACGCTCCCGTGTTTTCCGGACCAAGGCGGCAGGGGGCGCCGCGACCCGAGCATGTCATTATTCGCGGCAAATGTAGAGCCGGATGACCGCCCGCCGGGACTCATCCGGGCCACGAAGTGATCGGAGAGCGTGGCAGGCACGCCGCCGGGGTCGTCGCGTACGACGGGGCGTGATCGGACCGTTGCGCGACCAAGAGCGCCTTCGCGTGCGACAATCGGGTCACATGCGCGAGGTCTGGCCGGGCGAGCCCTATCCACTCGGCGGCACCTGGGATGGCGTGGGCACCAGCTTTGCGGTGTTCTCCGAGGTCGCCGAGCGGGTCGAGCTGTGCCTTTTCCACGATGACGGCTCCGAGGAGCGCGTCGAGCTGCCCGAGGTCGACGGGTTCGTCTGGCATGGCTATCTGCCGGGCATCCAGCCGGGGCAGCGGTACGGCTATCGCGTGCACGGGCCCTACGAGCCGTCGCACGGTCACCGGTCCAACCCGGCCAAGCTGCTGCTCGACCCCTACGCAAAGGCCATCGACGGCGAGCTGACCTGGAACCAGGCGCTGTTCCCCTACTACTTCACCGATCCCACCAGGCGCAACACCGAGGACAGCGCGCCGTACATGCCGAAGAACGTGGTGGTCAACCCGTTCTTCGAGTGGGGCAACGACCGGCCGCCGCGCATCCCGTACCACCAGACCGTGATCTACGAGGCGCACGTGCGCGGGCTCACCATGCGGCACCCCGACGTGCCGCCCGACCTGCGGGGCACGTACGCGGCGGTGGGGCATCCGGCGATCATCGAGCACCTGTTGTCGCTCGGCGTGACGGCGGTCGAGCTGATGCCGGTGCACCACTACATCCCCGAGCACTTCCTGGTGGCGCGCGGGCTGACCAACTACTGGGGCTACAACACGATGGCCTACCTGGCGCCCCACGGCCGCTACTCCAGCGCGGGGACGCGGGGGCAGCAGGTGCTGGAGTTCAAGGCCATGGTGCGGGCGCTGCACGAGGCGGGCATCGAGGTCATCCTCGACGTGGTCTACAACCACACCGCCGAGGGCGACCACATGGGGCCCACACTCGGGTTCAGGGGCATCGACAACGCCGCCTACTACCGGCTGCACGACGGCGACCGGCGCTACTACCTCGACTACACCGGGTGCGGAAACTCGCTCAACGTACGCTCGCCGCACGCCCTGCAGCTCATCATGGACTCGCTGCGCTACTGGGTGCTGGAGATGCACGTCGACGGGTTCCGGTTCGACCTGGCCTCGGCGCTGGCCAGGGAGCTGCACGACGTCGACCGGCTGAGCGCGTTCTTCGACCTGATCCAGCAGGACCCGGTGATCTCGCAGGTCAAGCTCATCGCGGAGCCGTGGGACGTCGGGCCGGGCGGATACCAGGTCGGCAACTTTCCGCCCCTGTGGACGGAGTGGAACGGGAAATACCGCGACATCGTCCGCGACTTCTGGCGGGGCACCCACTCGGCGCTGCCCGAGTTCGCCTCCCGCCTGACCGGCTCCGCCGACCTGTACGAGTCCTCCGGCCGCCGCCCTGTCGCCTCGATCAACTTCGTCACCTGCCACGACGGTTTCACGCTCAACGACCTCGTCTCGTACGACCACAAGCACAACGAGGCCAACGGCGAGGACAACCGCGACGGCACCAACGACAACCGGTCCTGGAACTGCGGCGCGGAGGGACCCGTCGAAGACCCGTCCATCGTCACGCTCCGCCGCCGCCAACGCCGCAACTTCCTGGCCACGCTGTTCCTGTCGCAGGGCGTGCCCATGCTGTCGCACGGCGACGAGATCGGGCGCACGCAGCGGGGCAACAACAACGCCTACTGCCAGGACAACGAGCTGGCCTGGGTCGACTGGTCGCTGGTGCACGCGGAGTCGGGTCTGCTGGAGTTCGTCCGCGCGCTGTCGAAGCTGCGCCGCGAGCACCCGGTCTTCCAGCGCCGCCGCTTCTTCCACGGACGCCATCCCGACAACGGCGCCCGCGACCTGGTGTGGCTCACGCCCGGCGGGCACGAGATGACGGCGGGCGACTGGCACATCAGCTACGCGAAGTCGCTCATGGTTTACCTGAACGGCGAGGCGATCACCGAGCCGGGGCCGCGCGGGGAGCGGATCGTGGACGACTCGTTCCTGCTGCTGATCAACGCGCACCACGAGAACATGCCGTTCACGCTGCCGGGCGAGGAGTTCGGGAGCGACTGGATCCCGGTGCTGGACACGACGAGCGACACCGTCGAGGACGTCTTCACCGACGAGCGGTGGCCTGCGGGCGGCCTGGTCGCGGTGACGGCCCGCTCGCTCCAGCTCCTCCGCCGGCCGCGCAAGGCCAAGTCCCCGCCCTCGGGCTGACCTCGATGTCCGGCCGACGCTCGTCAGAAGACGCGGACGGCGCTGGCGGTGAGCAGGACCAGGGTGAAGGCCGTCACTCCGGCCAGGCCGTGCAGCGCGACCGCCAGCACCGGGACCGCGCGGCCCGTGGTCGCGTGGCGGCCCGCGCCGAGCCAGCGGGTGGACATCGCGAACCCCAGCAGCGCCGCCGCCGCGAGCCCGGCGAAGGCGAGCCAGGCCAGGGCCCGGCTGCCCGTGAGCAGGCTCGCCACCCAGCACGCCAGCGACGTGACCGCCAGCGCCGGATGGGAGAAGACCAGGGCCGCGGGGAAGCGGGTGACCTTGGCGTGGCGCAGGCCCCCTCCCGCCAGCCAGAACGACAGCAGGTACACCCCGGCGAGTGCGGCGATCGTCCACGCAACGGCGGTGGCCAGGCCCACGGCACGCCCCCTCTCGATCCATCCCTATCGTCACGTTTAGCAAAGAAACGGTGACAAGTCCGCCAATACCCAAAAGTGCTGTCCGCCGAAAAACCCCATGCGGCTGAATGTCGGAGGCGTGTGCCAAGGTAGAGGGGTGCGGCGCATCTATCCCGACATTCAAGACAACCCGGACATCGTGCAGGCGTACGCCTACCCCGAGGGGCGGCCGTGGCTGCGGCTCAACATGGTCGCGAGCGTCGACGGCGCGGCCTGGCTGAAGGGGCGCTCGGGTCCGCTGTCGAGCAAGGGCGACCGGCGGATCTTCCAGACCCTGCGCGGCCTGGCCGACGTCGTCGTGGCGGGCGCCGCGACCGTACGCAAGGAGGGCTACGGGCCGGTGCCGCCGCGCGACGCGTGGGCCGAGCTGCGCGAGGGCCGGCCGGAGGTGCCGCCCATCGCCGTGATCACCCGTAGCCTGGCGCTCGACCTCGACAGCGACCTGTTCGACGCGCCCAGCAGGACGATCGTGATCACCTGCGAGGCCGCGCCGCACGAGCGGCGCAAGGAGGCGGCCAAGCGCGCCGACCTGATCGTGGCCGGCGACGAGGGCGTCGACATGCGCCGGGCCGTGGCCGAGCTGCACGACCGGGGCCTGACCAGGGTCCTGTGCGAGGGCGGGCCCCGGGTCAACGCCCAGCTCTCGGCCTGCGGCCTGGTCGACGAGCTGTGCCTGTCGGTCAGCCCGCTGCTGGTCGGCGGCGGCGCGGCGCGCATCCAGAACGGCGAGCCCGCGCAGGTCGCGCTGGCTCTCCGCCAGGTGCTGGAGGAGGAGGGGGTCCTCTTTTGCAAGTACACGAGGGAGCAGAGCCATGACCGAGCCGACCACTGAACCGACCACTGAACCGACCACCGATCCGGCCGCCGATCCGGTGCCCGGCCTGCCGGTACGCCCGCCGGTCGCGCCGATGCTGGCCAAGCCGGTCAAGGCCATGCCGAAGCAGGACGGCACGCTGTTCTACGAGCCCAAGTGGGACGGCTTCCGCTGCATCGTCTTCCGCGACGGCGACGAGGTCTACCTCGGCAGCCGCAACGAGCGGCCGTTCACCCGCTACTTCCCCGAGCTGGTCGAGGCGGTCAGGGCCGAGCTGCCCGACAAGGTCGTGGTCGACGGCGAGATCGTGCTGCCCATGGGCTCGCAGCTCGACTTCGAGGCGTTGCAGCAGCGCATCCATCCGGCCAAGTCGCGGGTGACGATGCTGGCGGAGCGCACGCCTGCCCAGTTCGTCGCGTTCGACCTGCTGGCGCTGGGTGACGAGTCGCTAATGGAGACGCCCTTCGCCGAGCGGCGGGCCCGGCTGGAAGGGCTCTTCCCCGAGAAGGGCGGTTCGATCCGGCTGACCCCGGTCACCACCAGCGACGCGCAGGCCGCCGAGTGGTTCGAGACGTTCGAGGGAGCCGGGCTCGACGGCATCATCGTCAAGCCGGGCGACCAGCCTTACCTGCCCGACAAGCGCACGATGTTCAAGGTCAAGCACGAGCGCACAGCCGACGTGGTGATCTGCGGCTACCGCGAGCACAAGTCGGGGCCGATCGTGGGCTCGCTGCTGCTCGGCCTCTACGGCGACGACGGCCGGCTGCACCACGTGGGCGTGGCGGCCTCGTTCCCGATGAAGCGCAGGGCCGAGCTGGTGGAGGAGGTCAGGCCGTACCTCGCCGAGCTGAGCGAGCACCCCTGGGGGCACTGGGCCGCGCAGGCGGCGGCCAACCTCGGTCAGCCGGCCGCCGGGCCGGCGACGGGCGGGCAGCGGGTGCCGGGCGCGATCTCGCGGTGGAACGCCAAGAAGGACCTGTCGTTCATCCCGCTCAGGCCGGAGCTGGTGATCGAGGTGGCCTACGACCAGATGGAGGGCGACCGGTTCCGGCACACGGCACAGTTCCGGCGGTGGCGGCCCGACCGTACGCCCGAATCGTGTACGTATGAGCAGTTGGATCGTCCGGTGAATTACAACCTCGACGACATCCTTGCCCGATAGCCCGACGAGCCGTTATATCTCGATATGTGACTACAGGGGATGAGTTTCGAGCCGCCGTGTCCGCGCGCCGCGACCTCGGGCCCGAGTTCGAAGACGCGGTCGTGGAGTCGTTCCTCGACAAGATGGGCAAGGAGATCGATCGGCGGGTGGACGAGCGGCTGGCCGAGGTCGCCCCGAAGGCGCGTCAGGTGGCCCGTCAGGGCCCGGCCGACGCGCAGCGGCTCGCCCTGGCGATCGTGTCGGTGGCCCTCGGCACCGTCTCCACCCTGCTGCTCGTGCTGCTCGGCGACGGAAACCCGAGCTCGCTGGTCCCGATCTGGATCGGGATCATCGTCGTGAACGCGATCTTCAACGGCCCCAGGAAGAACTAGCCGGAGCCGGCCGTCACTCCAGCCAGATGAGCCCGGCGAAACGACCGCCGGGCTGCTCACGGCGGTGGGAGTAGAGCTCCTCCGACTCGATGGTGCAGCGCGCGTCATGGCGTACGTCGCCCACCCCCGCAGCCCTGAGCTGGGCCTCGATACCGGCCCGCAGGTCGAGCGCGGGCGTCTGCCACGACGTCGTGGACCAGGTCGCCGGCACCTTCGAGGCCACCCGTTCGCGCAGGTCGGCGGGCACCTCGTAGCAGCGGCCGCACGCGCCCGGCCCGATCAGCGCGACCATCCTGCCCGGCTCGGCTCCCTTGGCGGCCATGGCCGCCACCAGGGCCGTGGCGATGCCCGCCTCGGTGCCTGGACGGCCGGAGTGGGCCGCGCCGGCCATCCGGGCCACCGGGTCGGCCACCAACACGGCGGGACAGTCGGCCCCGAGCGAGGCCAGCGCCAGGCGGGGCTCGGTGGTGAACACGCCGTCGACCGGCGGCGGGTCGTCGCCGAACGGCTCGCTCACGTAGGCGACGTCGGCGCCGTGGACCTGGCGCATGAACACCACGGCCCGCACACCCAGCTCGGTCACCAGCCCCTCGCGGTTGGCCCGCACGGCCGCCGGATCGTCGCCGACCAGGCCGCCGAGATTGCGCGAACCGTAGGGCGGCGCGCTGACGCCTCCGTGGCGGTCGGTGACGGCGACGTGGACGCCGGGGGCGAGCTGCATACTTCCGATCTTAGGCGAGCCAGGACCATCGAGAACAAGTTCGAAGCAGCGTGCGTCAAACGCCCTTCAGAACACGATCGAGTGCCGCCCGGCCTGCAGGTCCCCAGTTCGGCTTACCGCCGGGAAGGCCCCGATCTCCGTTCTGCCCCATGAGCATCAGGAAGAGGCTCTTCATGGCGGCCAGCCCGCGGGCGCGCCGGATCGCCGCCTCGTCTGCTTGCGCGTACCTGTCGAAGAACCGTGCGGCCGTGCCCGCGGGGAGCAGCACCCATGCGGCAGCGAGATCCCACGCCGGATCGCCGGCGAACATGTTCCCGAAGTCGACGATGCCCGAGAGCGTTCCGTCCGAGACGACGACATTCGCGGGATGGAGGTCGCCGTGCACCCACACCGGCGGGCCCTCCCACTCGGGGGCCGCGACGGCATCGGCCCAGACGGCCCGGACTGCGCGGACATCGCCGACGGCGTCGGGGTCAACGGCCTGCAAGAACTGCTCGAAGCCGCCCGTGCAGCTCTTGGGGTGAGCGCCGCGGTCCGAACTGGCCGGGGCCTCGGCGGGTGCCTCCACATGGAGCGCCTGGAGGAAGCCCGCCAGCGTGTCGGCCGCATGGGCGCCGCGGCTGATCGTGCCGTGGTCCAGCGGCTCGCCGGCAACCCACGTCATCACGGTCCAGTGCTTGGGGAAGCGCTCGGACGGTTCGCCGAACCGCACCGGGGTCGGCACCGGGAGCGGCAGGCGCGGGGCCAGCACGGGTAGCCACCGCCGCTCCTTGAGCTGGAGCTCCGGGGTAGGGTCCATGCGCTGCATGCGCACGGCCAACTCGTCCCCAAGGCGCCACATTTGGTTGCCCCAGCCGCCCGCCACCTCGCGGATGGTCAGCCCTGCAAGATCTGGATGTTGCTCCTGCAGCAGCTCGCGGACCAGGTCTGCGGTGATCTCGATCTCGGTGTCGGCCATGCGGAGTCAGTGTACTGAGGCAGCAGCGGAGTGGCAGATCAGAGGCTTTGCGACGGAACGGCCCCAAAGTTCAGACAAGCCTGCCTGACGTGCCCGATGCTGTCGATCGACCCCAAGATGGCACCGCACTCGGACGAGCTGGAGGCCGACCTGCCGACTCGCTGCCAACGCGGTGCCCAGTGTGACGGCGCGACGAGCTTGGTCGCGTTTGCTGCGCAGGAAGGTCAGGGTGAGGTCGACGCTTGGCCAACGCCAGTGCCTGGCAGTGATCGCAACCAGGCGAGATCCGGTCACATCCGGTAGCCGGATTGCAGGTGGCCTCGGTCCATTCGATCTTCATCGCGGTGCTCATGAGGACCTCGGCGTGGAAGTCGTCGCTGCCGAAGACAGCGGCCACGAGAGGGAGGCGAACCGCTTGCCGGGCTCTATGAGCGCCGGATGAGGTAGCGCGTGTGCTGTTCCTCCAGCCATTGCCGGCTGATCTCCTGTCCCGTGACCCGCCCGATGACGACCAGGCAGGTCGAGATCATCTGAGCGATCGGGGAGCCGTACGCTCCAGGCACGTCCCAGTCCGGCTCCGTCGGCAGTCCGTCGGCAAAGGGGGAGAGGACTGCGGGAATCATCGTCATGGGTGAATCCGCCGCGACCTCCCCGTCCTGCGCGTAGAAGATGCGATATCCGCTGCCGCCGTGCCAGCTCACGCCGATCGCCCGCCCGCCGCCCGCGGACAAAGACTCCAACGCCCACTGTTCCGCCGTGTCCGCCCACTGAATCTGCAGGGTCAGTGTCCAGGCGCCGAACTCGCCGATGAGCAGAATGCCGTCATGGTCCCCCGGCATGTCCTCACCCTCGAATCCGACGGGAAGGTCGGCGAGTGTCACCCGCGTCGCGCCGGCGGGATCAGCGCCGAGCTGTCGTGCGACTTCCTCGACGCTGAGGCCCTCACTCCACACTGCTGCCAGTCCGTGGGCGATCGCCGGCCAGTGGGATTCCAGCAGGTCGTAGAGGTCTTGGCTCGTATTCATCGACGATGCGTCCTACAGGAAAGATGGGAGGTGCCGTCGCCGCGTACGTGACGGTGGAGACGGCACCCCGCTCATGGCTGTCAGTAGAACGGATCATTGTGCGGCAGACGGTACCGCCTCTCGAATATCCGCTTGTGGTTCCCGGCGTTTGCGTTGTGTGCCGGGCACTGGTCGGTCGAGTTGAGCAAGCATATGCTTGGTTTCGTGTCTGACTATCGCAACCTCATCGGCGGCGAGCTGGTCCCCGCCGCGCGCACCATGGACACGGTCAACCCCGCCACCGGCGAGGCGTGGGCCCGCATCCCGGCCTCCGGCGCGGCCGAGGCCGAGGCGGCGGTCGAGGCGGCCCGTCGCGCGTTCCCCGCCTGGGCGGCGTTGCCCGCCGCGGCCAGGGCCCACTTCCTGCGCAAGGTGTCGGAGCTGTTCGTCCGCCACACCGACGAGCTGGCCAGGCTGGAGACGCGCGACAACGGCCGGATCCTGCGCGACACGCTCAGGCGGGACCTGCCGGGCATGGCGTACCTGTGGCAACTGGCCGCCGGGCAGTGCCTGGACGCGGTCAAGGGCGACACCGTCGTGCTCGGGCCGGACACGCTGGGGCTGACGCGGCGCGAGCCGTACGGGGTGGCGGTCTGCATCATCCCGTGGAACTCCCCCATCTCGACCTTCTCGGCCAAGGCCGCGTACGCGCTGGCCGCCGGGAACACCGTGATCGTCAAGCCCGCCGAGCAGGCCGCCGCATCGGTGCTGCGGCTGGGCGAACTGCTGGCGGAGGTGTTGCCGCCCGGCGTGCTGAACATCGTCAGCGGCCTGGGCGAGGAGGTCGGCGACGCCCTGGTGCGCCACCGCGGCGTGGGCAAGATCAGCCTCACCGGCTCGACCGCCACCGGACAGGCCATCACGCGCGCCTCGGCCGACGCGCTGAAGCCGATGACGTTCGAGCTGGGGGGCAAGTCGCCCAACATCGTCTTCCCCGACGCCGACCTCGACGCCGCCACCAGGGGCGTCACCGTGAACTCCGTCTACACGGGCAACGCCGGGCAGGTGTGCGTGGCGGGCTCGCGCATCCTCGTCCACCGCTCCATCTGGGACGAGATGCTCGGCCGCATCGAGCGCGCCTGCGCGGACCTGGTCCTGGGCGACCCGCTGGACCTGGGCACGACGATGGGGCCGATCGTGTCCGCCGGGCAGTACGAGCGCGTGACCTCGTACCTGGAGCTGGCCGAGAAGGAGGGCGCGCGGCTCGTCTTCGGCGGCCGTACCGGCGCGGACGTGGTGCCCGCGCTGCCCGGCGGCTACTGGGTGGCGCCCACGCTCTACGCGAGCGAGGACAACGCGCTGCGCGTGTGCCAGGAGGAGATCTTCGGGCCGGTGGCGGTCGCGCTGCCGTTCTCGACGGAGGAGGAGGCGCTGGCGATCGCGAACGACTCCCCGTACGGGCTGGCCGCCGGGCTGTGGACCCGTGACCTGGGGCGGGCGCACCGGTTCGTACGGGATCTGCACAGCGGCACGGTCTGGGTGAACACCTTCCGCCAGATGCCGCCGGGGCTGCCGTTCGGCGGGGTGAAGGACAGCGGGTACGGCCACGATTCGGTGCTGGAGTACACCCGCGAAAAGGCAGCCATCATCCAGATTTAGTCGGATAGATTTACCCCTCGTGAGCGAGGGGATCAAGGACCATTCCGAGCCGTCCGAGCCGTCCGAACTGTCCGAGGCGGCCGCGCAGTCCCGGGCCTCGGTGTTGCGCAGCCGGGCCGAATCGTACATCGCGCTGTCCCGCCACGACGCCGCGATCGCGGACCTGACGGAGTCGATCGCGCTGGCGCCCGACCACGCCCGCGCCTGGCGGCTGCGCGGTGAGAGCCATCGGGTGCTCGAACGGCACGAGGCCGCGCTGGAGGACTTCGGCGAGGCGCTGAAGCTGGAGCCGGACAGCGCGTACGCGCTCGGCTCGCGCGGCCAGACCCACGCCGCGATGGGGTGCCTGGAGGAGGCCATGGCCGACTTCGAGCACGCGCTCACCCTCGCCCCCGACTCGTTGTGGATCCTGGAGGCCAAGGCGGACGTCCTGGTGGACCTGGACCGGCTGGACGAGGCGCTGACCGAGCACTCCAAGATCATCTCGCTGGACGAGGGGCTGGCGTACTCGTGGGTGGCCCGCGGCGACCTGTACCAGCGCATGAAGCTCTACGCGGAGGCCATCGACGACTACACCAGGGCGCTGGAGGCCGACCCCGACTACGCGCGGGCGCTGAGCCGCAGGGGCGAGGCGCTGCGCATGGCCGAACGCTACGAGCAGGCGCTCGCCGACCTGAACCGGGCGCTCGAACTGGACCCGGCCAACGACCGTGCGCTCGGGAGCCGGGGAGCGGTGCTGAGCGAGCTGGGCGACAACGAGGGGGCGCTGAAGGACCTGGACAGCGCGATCGAGCTGGACCCCGACTACAACTGGGCCTTCCGGGTGCGGGGGGAGATCCTCCAGGAGCTCGACCGGCACGAGGAGGCGGTGTCGGACTTCACCCGGGTCCTGCACCTGGAGTTCGGCGACTGAGCCCCGCCGGGACGGCGGCGCAGCCCTCGTGGGCCGGGCGCCCCCTCCGTTCCGGGGCCGGTGGGTCCGACCCCGGCACGGAGGTGGGTCACAGGGACAGCAGGGCGCTGACCGGGAGGCGGGAGTCCGACAGCGGACGCATGGCGATGCGCAGCAGCGCCAGCGCGTTGTCGTCGCCCGCGATGCGGTTCGCGCTGAGCCCGCCGCACGACTGGCAGCAGTGGATGATCAGCCACTCACCGTCCGGCCGGACGGTGACGCTCAGCGCCGCCATCCGGCCCCGGCAGCCCGCCCGCCGGTCCCCCGGGACGCGGTGGTCGAGGTGCAGGCTGGTCAGGCAGTGCGGGCAGTGGTTGCGATGGGCCGTGCCCGGCGCGGACATCGGCACGTCCAGCCGGCACCCGACGCACCGGAACGCGTCTCCCGGCTCCGCGTGCTGTGCCTTCTTGCGCCGTTGCGGCCGTTCGCGGCCTGGGTTCCTCCTGGGCATGTCACAGGTCGCCGAACGCTTCGAGCGGGAACGGCGGCTGCGCCAGCGGCCTGACGGCCATGCGCATGAGGATGAGCTGGTTGTCGTCGCCGCAGATGGGGTTCGACGTCAGCTCGCCGCACCGGGTGCAGCGATGGATGAGCATCCACTCCCCGGTGCGCAGGACGGCGATCGAGATGGGAATCATCCGTGCCCTGCACTCCGACGGGCCGCCTTCCACGCGGTCGAGCACGTGCAGCGAGTGCAGGCAGCTCGGGCAGTGGTTGCGGCGTACGCCGTCGGGTGCGTTCACCGTGACCGTCAGGCCGCAGCGTACGCACTCGAAGGTGTTCAGGGTGGACGGGGACTTGCCGTTGGTGGACAACCTTGGTACTCCTTGCCGGAAAACAGCTCATAGGGCAGCAAGGAAGCGCCAAGCGGCCTCGCGGGCACGCTGTGGTTGATGACGACAGGCGGTCCGGCCCGTCTGGGGACGGTGTGGTGGTCGTCCGGGTCAGGGGCGGGATCCGCCGGTGGCACGACTGCGAGGCGCACTTGGCGCGGTGCCGGGCATAAATCCCCCTCCTCCACGGGCATGACGGCCCGAAGGTTCCACTGAACGGACGGATCCGACCCTAACCGGGCACGGCGATCGGCCGCCAACCATTTTCCGACGATGGCCGCCACCCGCTCCGCCCGCCCCGAGACCCGGCGCGGACAGGTCGCGCTCTTGCCATGTGAAGGCTCCGAACTCGGTCGGGCACGCGACCACACTGATCCGCTACCGCGGCTCACGCCGCTGACGGGGCTCGGGGGCGGGCTCAGGCGGTCGTGGTTCCGTGCCCAGGTGTGCTTCCTGGGGCGATCAGGCCGGTCTCGTAGGCGAGGACGACCGCCTGCACCCGGTCCCTGAGGCCGAGCTTGGACAGGATGCGCGCGACATGGGTCTTCACCGTCGTCGGGCTGAGGGTCAGCCGGTCGGCGAGTTCGGCGTTGCTGAGCCCGGTGGCGAGCAGGCGCAGCACCTCCAGTTCCCGGGGCGTCAGGTCCGACAGATCCCGGTGCACGGTCGCCCTGGCCTCGTCGCGGCGGGCGAACCGCTCGACCAGACGGCGCGTGATCGTCGGTGCGAGCAGGGCGTCCCCCGCGCGCACCAGGCGCACCGCGGCCACCAGGTGCTCGGGGGTGACGTCCTTGAGCAGGAAGCCGCTGGCCCCCGCGGTGAGCGCGGCGTAGACGTAGTGGTCGAGGTCGTACGTGGTCAAGATGAGGACGCGGGTCCCGGTCGCGCCTTCCGCCATGATCTGCCGGGTGGCCTCCAGTCCGTCCATCTGCGGCATCCGAATGTCCATCAGCACGACGTCGGGCCGCGTACGCCGGACGGCGGCGACGGCCTCCGCCCCGTTGGCCGCCTCGCACGTCACCTCGATGCCGTCGGCGGCGAGGATCATCCCGAACCCGCTGCGTACCAGGGCTTGATCGTCGGCGATGACCACGCGCAGTGGCCCGCTCACGTCGTCGTCCACGGAACTTGCGCCTCGATCCGGTAGCCGCCGTCGCTCCGCGGCCCCGCCAGCAGGGTGCCGCCGTAGAGGGCGAGCCGCTCCCGCAGCCCGATCAGGCCTCGGCCCTGGCCGTCTCCGGCGCGCGCCGTCCGCCTGCCGCCGGTGTCGGTGATCTCGATCTCCAGCCGGTCGCCGCGGTGGCCGATGGTGACGGACGCCGCCGCACCGGACGCGTGCTTGATCGTGTTGGTCAGCGCCTCCTGAACGACGCGGTAGACGGCCAGGTCCACGCCGGGCGGCAGGGGATCGGGCGGCGGATCGATCGCGACGGTGACCGGCACTCCGGCCGCGCGAACCCGTTCGATCAAGGAGTCGAGCTGGTCGAGCCCGGGTTGCGGTTCGAGCCCTTCGGCGCCGGCGGCCGCCCGCTCGCTCTCCGGCCCGGCGAGCAGGCCCATGACGTGGCGCAACTCGGCCATGGCGGCCCGGCCGCCGGCCTCGACCGCGAGCATGGCCTGCTTCGACCGGTCAGGGGCCGTGTCCATCACCTTGCGTGCCGCTCCGGCCTGGATCACCATCACGTTCACATTGTGGGTGACGACATCGTGCAGTTCGGCGGCGATCCGGGAGCGCTCTTCCCGAACCGCCCCGTGCAGGGCCTCCTCCTGCGCGCGCTGCAGTTCGGCGAGTCGACGGCGGCCGGCGTCCAGTTGCGCCCGCCAGGACCTCACGAAGCTGGCGGCGACCCCGGCGCACACCACCACCACGAACGGCCCCAGCCAGCTCGGCAACGCCGGAACGGAGTCCTGGAAGGCGACGCCCGCCAGCACGGTGGCGACGACGAGCCCGCCGAAGGCCGTCGCACGGTGCCGGCTGTGGGCGACAGCACCGTAGGCGGCGATGGCGAACGCCAGCACGGTGATCCACGTCGCGTCGTCGTGGGTGGCCAACGCCGCGGCCAGCACCACCCAGAAGGTGGCCAGCGGGTACAGCCGTCGCACCGCCAGCGGCAGAGCCGTCAGGAGCGGAAGCGGGCCCGGCGCCTCCCGGTCGTCGGCGGGGTTGACGGGCCGTTCGAGACGGTCGGGCGGGGCACCGGTGCTCCGTGGCGGTGGAGACGGCCGCAGTTGCAAGGGCGCCAGGAGGGAGGGGCGCAGCACGTCGACGGGATGGGCGCCGTCCGTGGCGCCCGCCGTCGCGGCCACCGCGACGACGGTCAGGACGAGCGCGAGCAGCAGGTCGGTGACGAGCGACCGACGCGAGAGCCGGGCTGTCCGAGCTGCCCGGGTTGCCTGGGTCGTCTGGGATGGCTCGGTTGGCTCGGCCGGCTGGGCCGGCTGGGCAGGTTCTCGCGCGGGGCGTAGCGCGTCCAGCCAGGACTGCCACCATCCACGTCGCTCGCGCACTGTCGTCATCGGTGCATTGTCCCGGCCGTACGGTATGTCCCGCGTCAGCCCTGGTGACCGGGTCCGAAGTCCGCCGGGAGTACATCGCAAGGATGACCCGGCCGAGGGCTCCTCCCCGGGGAGTGTCCTCTTTCCGCAGAACGGCCGACGCGGACGAAACCGGCCGCCCCCTAGCGTCGTTGCCGCCACCGGCCGCCCGCGGAAGCCCCGCCGATCATCAGGCCCCGTACGCAGGAAGGACACATGTTGATGGAGCGGGAAAGCACGCACCGCCCCGCCTCGGAGGACTCAGGGCACGGCGGATCCGGCGCGGGAAGAGTGACGACGCGGCGCCGGATCCGCCGGGGCGCCACCACCGTCGCGGCCCTGCTCGCCATCGTGGCCGCCGCCTCCTGCGCCGCCGCACCCGGCTCGGCGGCATCCGACTCGATGGCGGTCGGTACGGTCGCGGCCGAGGTGTCGTCCGCCCGCACCGGTACGCCGTCCCTCCCGGAACCGACCGGACCCCAGCCGGTCGGCACCACGTCCCTCCACCTCAAGGACACCTCCCGCGCCGACCCCTGGGTCCCCGGCGCCAAGGCCAGGGAACTCATGGTGTCCCTGTGGTACCCGGCCAAGTCCCGTGGCGGGAAGCGGGCCCCGTACATGACGGCGAAGGAGTCGGAGCTCATCCTGAAGGGCGCGGAGATCACCGGCGTGCCGTACGACGCGTTGAGCAAGACGCGGACCAACGCCTTCAGCGACGCCGCCCCGGCCGGACGCGCCCGCGGCCTGCCCCTGGTGGTGCTCTCCCCCGGCTTCACCGAGCCCCGCAGCTCCCTCACCGCGCTGGCCGAGGAACTGGCGAGCAGGGGCTACGTGGTGGCCGGCATCGAGCACACCTACGAGAGCCTGGCCACGGCCTTCCCCGACGGCCGGGTCACCACGTGCGTCGCGTGCGAGGCGGACAAGACCCAGGAGTTCTGGAACAAGGTGGGCCAGAGCCGGGCGGCCGACGTCTCCTTCGTGCTCGACGCGCTGACCGGCAAGAACCCCCGGTGGAAGGGCGCCTCGCTGATCGCCCCGTCCCGGATCGCGATGGCCGGGCACTCGGCAGGGGGCGCAAGCGCGATCGCCGCCATGCTGCAGGACACCCGCGTACGCGCCGGGATCAACCTGGACGGCACCACGTTCGCCCCGATCCCGGACGGCGGGCTGTCGCGGCCGTTCCTCTTCCTGGGCACGCAGGCCATGCACAGCCCCGGCGGCAGGGACACCACGTGGGAACGCGACTGGGCACATCTGACGGGATGGAAGCGCTGGCTCGTGGTGGCAGGGGCAGAGCACGCCTCCTTCACCGACACCGCGCTGCTGGTCGAGCAACTCGGCATCCACCGCAGTCCCGACCTGTCCGGTGGGCGCGCGATCGAGATCACCCGGAGCTACGTCCGGGCCTTCTTCGACCTGCACCTGCGCCACCGGCCCCAGCCCCTGCTGGACAGGCCGTCCACGCGCTACCCCGAGGTCAAACCGTGTGACGTCGTACGGAAGACCTGCGCGTAGACCGCCCGCCGAGCCACGTCACGTGACGGCCGCGGGGCAGCCGCCGCCGAACCCCTCCTACCGCGAGTACGCCAAGTGCTGGAGCGACGTTAAGCCCGCCTGGGGCCTATCCATGCAGGCCAGCGAGAAGGAAGCACTCATCGAGTCGCTCGCCACCTGTTGGGCGGCGACCACTGGAGTCCACGACCGGAAGGAACACCACACCATGGGTTCAGCCACCAGAGCGGCCCTGACCGCCCTCACCATCACGTGCTGCACGCTCACGCCCGTGCCCGCGCAGGCCGCGACACCAGTGGGGAACGCCCCGATGTGCGTGGCCGTCTGGCAGACCACGGGAAGGATCACCAAGACCGGGCACGCCCGCAACGACTGCGACACCCGGTTGCGGCTGCGGATCGCCTGGTCGCGTGGGACCGACAGCGCGTGCGAAACCGTCGATCCAGGAAAGACCATCTCCTCCCGGGTGCCACGAGGTGTCCGTTCCTTCAACGGCGCTGACACCTGCTGACGACCATCCGAGCAAAGGCCCGGCCCTCGACTGCGCCAAGAGGGCCGGGCCGTACGACGGCCCTTGTTCCTACCCCGGTCCCGCAGCGCGCCTGGGGCGGAAGTGGATCGTCGCACCGGCCGCCCCGGCAGCAGAGCAGGGCGGCCGGAGCCGTGTTACGAGCGGCAGGCTCCGCCGGTCCCGGTGATGTGAGCCTGGTTCACCCAGTAGCGGATTTTGCCCACCACGGTCGTCGTCTTCACGACCACGATCTTTCCGTTCCTGCGGGTCTCCCCCTGATAGATGTTCAGCAGGGCGCCCTTCTTGAAGTAGTCGTGGGGGGCGAAGACGCCCTTCTTCTGCAGGTGCCAGCGCTGGGTGCTTCTGCTTACCTTCACCGGGCAGATGGCCAGCGCGGTCGTGGAGGCCGCTTTCGCCGCCGCCGCTTCCGACGTGCCGGCCTGGGCTGCGGGAGCCGTCAGGGCCAGGGAGCCGGCGAACGCGAGCGCCGCCGCCCCGAAAACGGCCGGACGGGCTTTCCGCATGAGCTGGTGCATGACACTCCAGAAGAAATCGGTGCACACCCGCCGCGGTGGTGGCGGGCTTCTGCGCCAAGATTCGCGGCCCACGCTTAAGTCACACTGAACTGCCGCTGAAAGGGCAGATCATGCCCACCGGAAGCACCCCGACGCTCCGCGTTCGGCACCCGCCGGCCCTCAGTCTCAAGCAGCTCGACCAGGTCCTCGGCGAAGGGGATCAGCCGGTTGAGAGTTCAGCGGCTTTCGCATCGCCGCAACGCCCGAGGCGCCTCTTGTCGTCGTAGGTGAATCCGCGCAGGCTGAAGCGGTCAGGTAGGAGTGCCTTGTGAGGGAAGAGATCGGTGATCAGTTCACCGGTGGAGCCAGCGGGCGCGGGCTTCGTGCTGCGTATCCCAGGCGATGGTGGACCCGGCCCGCCGGGGGAGATCCGGGAGACGGATCAGCGACGCCCGGACCGGAGCCGGTCCAGGAAGCGCCGGGCCTTCTGCTGGTTGCGGGGGTCACGGGCGATGCGCTTCGCCTTCTCGATGTTCTGCCTGCCTTTGGGGCTGCGCAGGTACGCGCGCACCCGATCCATGAGTCTGGTCATTCGCCTCCCCTACCCTCGTCGGTCGACACGAATCGCCGCGGCCGCCGCACGCCGACGCTCAGCGCCTGGTTCCGGACAGGTCGGCCAACCGCCGCGCTGCCCGGGTCGTCGGCTCAGCTTGGCTTGTCTTCCCTGGTCACGGCCCTGGCCCTGCTCGGCTGGACGCGCATCGGCTCGCCGGGCATCTTCGGGGTGGGAAATGTGGGAGCGGAACGATGAGTGAGCACGAGCAGCTCGCAGAATGGCTCACCGACCCGCGAGCGGGAGCTGGAGCAGCGGCGGCAGTGGGTCGAGGCGTGCCAGCGCCAAGGAATCTCTGAGGAGCGCGCCATGGACCTCGGCCTGATTCCGGACACCTGACCGGTGCCGCCTCCGCCGACCCGGCGGCAGCGAGCCCGCGCATCGGTGCAGGGCATTATTGGATCTCTGGGCGAATGAACGATTGATGACGCGGCAGCGCTGCTGCGGGCAGCCCGTCTGAGGACCCCGCCCCAAGATGGGGTGCGGCAAGGTTACGCACGTACGGCGGCAGTGAGTTGTCGTACTCCAGGTAGCCGCGGATGGTGGGTGGCGAGGTTGTCGGCGATCGCTCGGATAGACGGTCGATCTCGGACTTCGGCAGGCGCTTCCTTGTGCGCCGTCAGCAACTCGGCGGCTGCTTCTTCCGGCTGGCCTGCCTGCCACCAGGCGCGGGCCATGTCCGTGTGCAGGCGTCCGCGCCGTTCAGGCGTGGGGAACATGCCCGGGTGCAGGCCGCGCCCCACGCGTAGCGCCGCGCCTGTGTCTTTCAGGGCGTAGTGGATGTCCACTTCGTACAGGCGGACGAACGCCCGGCCGGCGCCCGGGCGGCTGGCGAGGCGGGCGAGCCGGTCGGCGGCCCGGTGTGCGTCCCCCACCTGGTCCAGCGCGCCGGCCCTGTCACCGGCCCAGCTCGCCGTGTATGCCGAGGCGCACACCAGACGCATGTAGGTGTTGGCCTGCGCCGGTGTGCGCAACCCGGCCGCGTCGAGCCGGTCTATGGCCCGCTGGATCACGGCGGCGGCCGTCTCATGGCGTCCCTCCGTCCGCAGGACCATGCCGAGCGCCCGCGCACTGGCGCCCGTCGCCACCGGGTCTCCAGAGCGGTCCGCATACAGCACGGCGCGATCGGCGGTGAGTCGGGCCGTCGCCGGCCTCCCGACCTTGTTCATCGTGTCTGTCGCCAGGTCATAGCAGGAAGCCAGCAGCGCCCAGCCGCCAGGCGTACCCGATCGCTCCGCCATGTCCCGTGCCGCGGTGAGCAAGGCGGGCAGTCCTGCCACCAGCATGGAAAGTGCGCTGGTGTCGTACTGGCGCCGCGCCACCTGGAGCTGCTGCGCGATCTCCGTGTGATCTGCCGGGGCCTCCGGCTCCAGCGGCACGGCGAGCACGTCATCCACTTTCTGGATCAGATGGATGGGAATGCTCAGCCCTACCGCGGCCAGCAGTGCGCGTCGCCGCATCGGATCTCCCTTTGTATCGGCTTGCTCACCAACTGTAATTTCTGGCTGTCTGCAGACGCAGTGGCCACACGCCGATGTGGCGTGCAGGTCAGGGCGCAGCCCCAGCCGCTCGGGTGGTACTCGATACAGGCGGCACAGTGCCGCGGCGTACTCCCGGCTGGGTGTGGTGGTGCCGTGTTCCCACCGGCACAGCATCGCCGGTGTCGTTGGCGGTTCGGGCAGGCCGGCCGCGCGGTACAGGGCGGCGAGCGCCTCCAGAGCAGCCGGCCGTGACCATCCATAGGCCAGCCGGTACGCCTCCAGCGGCAGCAACTCCGGCACGGCGGCAAGGATCTCCTGCGCGGTCTGCTCCGCAGGAGCGGCGCGACGCTGGCAGTCCAGACGGATTTCCCGGGCGCGGCGCTGCAACTCGGCCCGTCGTGCTCGGCTCATGGCCATGGCGACCTCCAGCGCACCATCCTGTGCAGACCGTAGCGCCACGTGGACGGAGCGAACATTGCCTCGACGGCAATGTTCCGGCCAGGGCGGCATTGATGCCTGCCAGCGGCATAGCGGACCGTGTCGGCACTCAATCACCTCGCAACGGAGGGCCGCCACCATGCACGTCCTCAGATCCGGCGGAGCCGCGCCGCTCAGCACCGACCCGATCGGCCAGTCCGAGCCGACCCGCGGAGACACCCGCAGCCACCCTGCCATCGTGGCCTTGAGCGGGCCCGACAACGTCGGCAAGACCACCCATGCCCGTCTCCTGCAACACCGGACCGGCGCACGCAACCTCGGACCGCTGGACGACTACGACCGCCGCTGGCAGCACGCCAAACGCAACGGCCTGGCCGACTGGTGGTTCGACACCGCGCCGATCGAAGAGGTCGCCGACGTGCTGGCCTGCTCCTACCTCGCACGCTCCGCCACCGCCCAGGCCGGTGCGCCTGCTCCGCTGGTCCTCATCGACCGGGGTATGACCATGCTCTCGGCCTCTGTCGCGGCCACCATCGCCGTCCGCGAACACACACCCGTCGAACCGGCCGCCGAGCGTGCGCACCGCCTGCTCGCCCCGTACGCTTCGGCCATCGCGCAAGCCCAGCGTGCCGAGGACGAGATCCTTCTCCTGCACGACGCCGATCCCCTCCGCGGCGCTCGAATGGCATTGGCACGAGAGCATACGGTCACCGCCGTCTACCGCCGCTACCAGCACGCCCTCAACGAGCACCTCGCCAAACTCGCCCCTGGCGACGCAATCGTGACCGGCGAACGCCCCATCCTCACCGTGCACGCCGACCTATGCGCGGCGCTCACCAGCCCGGCCGTCCGGCCGCCTACGATCACCAGCCGATGGATGATCGCGCTCGGCGGCCTGTCGGAATGCGGCAAGTCCACCGCGGGCCACCATCTCCAACACGAGCACGGCGTCACCCGACTGAAGATCGGCTACCTGCTCGACCTCGCCGCCGCCCGCCACCAGCTCACCGACATCTACGCCCTGCCCGTCGCCGAGCAAGCCGAGTTGCTGGCGCTGGAACTCGACGCCTACGCGCACGCCCACCACTACCAGCAGACCTTCAGCATCGAGAGCCTGCACAGCCACGACCTGACCGCCGAGCTACGCAAGCTCCTCGGTGACGCTCTCACCACGGTCTACCTCGACGCCGACCCGGCCGTACGCGCCAGGCGGGGCACCCGCGGCCCAACCGACGTCGCCGAACGCGACCGCGTCAAACGCGCCCGCGGCGCCGACCGCGTTCGCGGCATCGCCCAGTATGTGATCGACAACAACCGGACGGCCGCCGAACTCGGGCACGCCCTGGACCGGCTGATGCGTGACCGGCTCTGGCCCCGCCGCTCACCGCGGACAGTGCTCCCGGCCGGCCTCGGCCTGCCCGACCACCTCACAGGATTCCTCGATCACCTGGTGGCCGTGCTCACCCGCCCAGACGACACGGTCCACCTGATCGCGGTCACCGGCTCCGGCGCCCGCGGAAAGTATCTGGACGGCTGGTCCGACCTCGACGTACTCATCGTCGCCGACCCGCCGACACTGCCCGCCATCGGCGCGGCTCTCCGGCAGGCCCGTGGCCGCCTCGCCGGCGTCAAGCTGGGGCTGACCGTCCTCGCTCCCGCCGAATGCCAGGCCGGCGCGCTGACCTCCCGCCTGCTGTACACGCTCGCCCAGATCGCCGACGGCGCACTCCCCGCGATCTGGGTCGCGTCCGGGTTCACCGTGCCGCATCCGGACACGGACACGGTGATGGCGCGCACCCGGCGCGACGGTGCGACGGCAGCGATGGACCTGAGACGGCTCCTGCTGCGCGACCCCATCGACGTACGCGCGGTGTACAAGGTGGCCGCGCTGCTGGCGAAGATCGTGCTGCGGTGCGAGGGAGAGCTGCACGTAGCCGACGCCGACGCCTTGGTTGCGTTCGGCAAGCTCGCCGGCGACCTGCCCGTGGCTTCCTCCGACCCGCGGTCCGGCGCGGCCGAGCAGGTCACCGCGATGGCCGAACAGGTGTTGGCATGGTGGCTGGCCAGCCTGGACCCGGCAGCATGACCCCGATCATCCAGGACGCGCCTGGTAGTTTCCGTCACCACGACGACGGCACCTTCCGCAAGAGCCTGCCGGCGGCGCAGGCCCAAGCCGAGGCGCGCGGCCATGCAGCAGTGTGCGGCCACCTTCCGGCCGCCGCCCTGCTCGGCACCACCGTCGACCCCGATGGCCGGCACACCCTGATCTATCAGGACGTGTTCGCCGACGGCCGCTGCACCGCTCTCCTCGCCGATCTCATCACCCGCGCCGACGCCGACCCTCGCCAGACTCCCGCCGTCACCTCCCTCATCGACGCGGCCTGCGACAGCATCCTGCTGGCCGCCGAACGCACCGGCCAACCGGCCCCGATCGGCTCGTGCCGCCCCGGCCTGTACGCCGAACGGCTACGCCCGGGCGGTCGGCTGGACCGCTGGTACGCCGCAGAACCGCCGCTGACCGTCGTCACCGGCGAGACGACCGTCGACATCGCCTACCCTCGCCTGTTCACCCGGCTCCGCGAACAACTGGCCACGGTGACGGCTACGGCGCTCACTCAAGGAGACCCGACCGAGCCGAACATCGCCGCGCCGCTGTGCTGGCTGGACTACCAACACGCCGGCCGCAACGCCCTGGCCGGAGAGGCGGCCAACCTGCTGTGGTACCTCCTGGCGATGGGCGGCTGGCTCGTGCCCAGGTACAAGCCGCTCACCTACTGGCGGACCGTCCGCGCACCCGGCCCAGCACGGCCTCCAGTGCTGACCCACCTGCACACCGGACAGGGTCGACTGGAGGTCAGCGGCACTCTGCAGGTAGGCGCGGGGCGTCACGCAGCAATCGGCGCCTTGACGCGGCGCCTGCACAGCGACCTCGGGGCACTCATCATGGCCGCCGACGATCCGCTGATCGCCCTCCGCCCGTGGCTGGTGCTGCGTATCCTGGGCGTCCTGCCTCTCACCGCCATGGCCCAGGCGGACCGGGCATTCTGCCTGGGACTCCTGGCCCAGGTGCTGTGCGAGCGCACCCGGCTGGAGGACCTCGCCCGCGTCGAGCCCAGCCCGGCGGCGGTGGACGGCAGGCAGCCGGCCCGATCGGAGGGACGATCATGAAGACGCGTGTTCGGGGCGTTCTCGTCACGCCGGACAACGGCGTGCTGACCATCAAACGGGTACGGCCCACGATGGCGCCGTACTGGGTACTCCCCGGAGGCGGCGTGGAGGACAGCGACGCCAGCCTGGAAGAGGCGCTGCTGCGCGAGGTGCGCGAGGAACTGGCGGGCGAGGCGCGCATCCACTCGCTGATCCACGTGCTCGTCGGGGCAGAGGAACGCCAGCTCTTCTTCCTCGCCACGATCGAGTCCTGGGATCCGGCGAAACGTACGGGCCCGGAGTTCGCCGACCCGGCCAGAGGCGAGTACCACGTCCAAGAGGTACCACTGACGGCTGCCGGGATCGCGTCGATCGATCTAAAGCCCGAACAGGTGGCCGAGCTACTGGCCGACCACGGGCCTGGCGTGTTCGAGCTCACTGACCTGCGCCCGGAGTGGTTCGTCACCGCGAGCTGATCCCGTCTTCGTGCTGCGGCACAGCGAGCCTTCGTCAGGCTTCCCCCGGGCACCACCCTGCTGCCGCGGCATGCCACGTCCAGAAGCGTCCAGGTCGATGAGCAACTCGCGCAGGCTCAGGTTACCACCGGTCCCGCGCTTCAGCTTCCGCGCTGCGGTATGCGCTCGCTGCCGTCTTGGCGCTGAGCGGCACCGACGGCTTCTCCATGCCCGCGGCGGATACCGCCGCGCCGCCCGGGTCGTCGGCTCAGCTTGGCTTGTCTTCCCTGGTCACGGCCCTGGCCCTGCTCGGCTGGACGCGCATCGGCTCGCCGGGCATTTTCGGGTAGTTGGGCGGGTACGGCATGTCGCCGCGCTCGTCCCCGGCGTACAGCTCCAGCAGGGGCTCGATCGAGTACGCCCGGTCGTCGATGGCCGCGTGCACGTCGCCGAGCTTGGCGAAGCGGGCGGGCACCGTGCGGATGTCGAAGTCGCGCGGGTCGGCGTCCGCCAGCTCGTCCCAGGTCACCGGGGTCGAGACGGGTGCGTGCGGCTGGGCGCGCACCGAGTAGGCGCTGGCCACCGTGCGGTCTCTGGCGTTCTGGTTGAAGTCGATGAAGACCCGCTCGCCGCGCTCCTCCTTCCACCAGGCCGTGGTCACCAGGCCGGGGTCGCGGGCCTCGACGGCCCTGGCCAGGGCGATGCCGGCGTGGCGTACCTGGATGAAGTCCCAGCGCGGCTCGATGCGGACGGCGATGTGCACGCCGCGGTTGCCCGAGGTCTTCACGAAGCCGGTCAGGCCCAGCTCGCCGAGCACGTCCCTGGTCAGGAACGCGGCCCGGCGCGCGGCGTCGAACTCCAGGCCGGGCATCGGGTCGAGGTCGACGCGCAGCTCGTCGGGGTGTTCGACGTCGGCGGCCCGCACCTGCCAGGGGTGGAAGTCGATGGTGCCGAGGTTGGCGCAGTAGGCGATGGCCGCCACCTCGGTGACGCGCAGGGACTGCGCCGTACGGCCGCTGGGGAAGGTCACGGTGACCGACTGGAGCCAGTCGGGGTGCTTGGGAGGCATGCGCTTCTGGTAGATCGCCTCGGTCTGCACGCCGTCGGGGTGGCGCTTGATGTTGGTGGGCCGGTCTTTCAGGGCCCGCAGCGCGCCCTCGCCGACGCTCACGTAGTATTCGACCAGCTCGCGCTTGGTGGCCCCGATCCCAGGAAAGTAGACCTTGTCGGGGTTGGTGACCTTGACGGTCCGCTCCCCCACCTCGAGCTCAATGAACGGCGATGCCATACGCCCGAACCTACCCTCCGGCGTCAAGCAGGGTGGGCCCGCCCCGGAGCCGCCTCGGTGGCGGGACCGAGGGCTCGACAGGGCGGGCCGCCAGATCGTCCGCCACCGTTCCGGGCGCTGGCGCGCCACCCGGCCGGCCGTCACGATCCCCCGGCGGCGCCAGCACGGGCGTGGGCTGTGCCGCTCGGTGGGATCCGCGAACGATCTCACCCTTGGCAGGAGGCGATGACACCCCCTTGCCTACAAAGACGCAAATTCACCCCAGAACGGATGCTTCACCCTGCGGAGATCTCTTTTTGCCGGATCTCGTAGTCTGGACACATGGACAAGGTGGTCAAGAGCGAGTCCGAATGGCGGGCGGAGTTGTCGCCCGAGGAGTTCCACGTCCTGCGGCAGGCGGGGACCGAGCGCCCCTTCTCGGGGGAGTACGTCGACACCAAGACCGAGGGCGTCTACTCGTGCCGCGCCTGCGGGGCGGAGTTGTTCCGGTCGGACACGAAGTTCGAGTCGCACTGCGGATGGCCGAGCTTCTTCGAGCCGTCCGAGTCCGACGCGGTGCGGCTGATCGAGGACCGCAGCCTCGGGATGGTGCGTACCGAGGTACGTTGCGCCCGCTGTGACTCCCACCTGGGGCATGTCTTTCACGGAGAGGGCTACGCGACCCCGACCGACGATCGTTACTGCATCAACTCGATCTCGCTCCGGCTCGAACCCAAGGGGTGATCAGGTAACGACAGGGCGTATCGATCGCCTCCCACGGGTACGAGTGCCGCGTGCGCTTTGTCCATCTTCGCCACCGATGGGTGACGATCGAGACCATCGGACGGGTCGTGACTCAACGGTGCGAAGTGTGTTCGAGGACACGAGTACGGGTCCACTGACCCCGATCCGCCGCCCCATCCGGGCCTCGGCCCGCTGACCCCGGATCCCGGCCGGTCAACCCGGGGACGGGGCCGGGTGGGTGACGCGGCAACTGCGGTCGGCGGGGCCGAGGATGTTGGCGAGCACGGGATTGCCGTTCTCGCCGAACTCGGCCTGCACGAACACGACCGGATTCGCCACCCCGCGACTGTGGAGATAGACCAGGCCGCGTTCGCAGAGCGTGATGGCGGTCAGGGAGTTGTCTGCGCTCTCCGGCAAGTCCGTGTATATGCGCAAATATCCGCCTACTGTGCGGATGTCCTTAAGGCGTTTCATGGCCTTGTCGTCCGGGCCCCAGTGCGTCAGGAAATAGCGCGCGGCCCGCTGATCCGTGTGCCGGGACGGGCCGTCGGCCCTGTAGTCGGCGCCGTCACCCGGGTCGGGGCCGTCCGCAAGCACGTCCGCCAGCGCGTCGTCCGGCACGTCCGCCAGCGCGTCCGCCGACACGTCCGCCGGCACGTCCGCCGGGGCCGTGCTGCCCGCCACCGCGCCGGGCTCGGCCCTCTCGCGGCCCTTGTCCGGCGCCTCCGGCCCGCCCTGCTCCCGCGCCCTGGCCTGAGCACTCGCGTCGGCGCCGGTCCCGCCATCCGCACCCGACCCCGCACCCGGCTCTGCGCCTGTGCCCGTCCCCTTGCCCGGCCCTGTCCCCGACGGCCCGCCGGGACCGGCCTCGCCGCCGCCCGGCCGCCGCTCGGCTCCGGAGCCCTCGGACGGGCTCCCGTCCGAGGCGACCCAGCCGTGCGTACCGAGCGGTCCGGACGGGCCGAACGTTCCGCCGACGGCGAGCAGCACCACGGTCCCGCCCGCCAGCACCAGCACCCCGGCCGCCAGCCGTCTCCGACCCGGCCGGGAACCCCGCTCACCCCCCGCCCCCGTACGCCGCCGCGCATGCCGCCCCGTCGCCTGCCCCCCGGCGGCACGCCGCCCGCGACGGCCCCGCCTTCCGGACTCTCCCACCCGTCCTCCCCGCCCGCCGGCTGGAACGTGCCACCCCCGCGGCACGTCCCACGAACCAGAGATTTCCCTGATTGTGACAAACGGGATAGATCACTTCAGTTGGATCGCCGACTTGGGTCTCGTTCTTCCTCCACCACCCAGCAGGCGACGCCTTCCCAGGGCCCTGGGAAGGCCGAGGCCCCACCCTCGCGGAGGAGGGCAGGGCCTGAGGTGTAGGGGGTCAGGGGAGGGCGGCGACCAGTTCCTGAAGCGGCTTGCGGGCCCCGGTGTAGAACGGGATCTCGACGCGGGTGTGCCGCCGCGCCTGCGCCCCCCGCAGCGTACGCATGAGGTCGACGATCCGGTGCAGCTCGTCGGCCTCGAAGGCCAGCATCCACTCGTAGTCGTTCAGCGAGAAGCAGGCCACGGTGTTGGCCCGCACGTCGGGGTAGTCGCGGGCCATCCGCCCGTGCTCGGCCAGCATCGAGCGCCGCTCGGAGTCGTCCAGCAGGTACCACTCGTACGACCGCACAAACGGGTAGACGCTCACGTAGGCCCGGGGCTCCTCCTCGGCCAGGAAGGCCGGGATGTGCGACTTGTTGAACTCGGCCGGCCGGTGCAGCGCCATCGCCGACCACACCGGCCTGGTGTGCCGCCCCAGCCGCGTACGCCGGAAGCGCGCGTAGACGTCCTGCAGGTCCTCCGGCGTGGGCGCGTGCCACCAGAACATGAAGTCGGCGTCGGCCCTGAACCCGGCGACGTCGTAGACCCCCCTGGTCACGACGTCTTTCCCGGCGGCCTGGTCGAGCAGGTCACGCACCTCGGCGGCCAGGTCGCCGCGGTCGCCCGGGCACGGCTCGGTCACCTGGAAGACCGACCACATCGTGTAACGGATCACCTGGTTGAGATCGCGGGCTTTGAGCCGCGGTGCGCCCTCTGTCATGGTGCTCATTCTCCTCGCAGGGTCAGGTGGTCCAGAATCCGGGCGGCGGCCGTACGGGCGGTGCCGACGCAGGCGGGAATGCCCAGCCCGTCGTACGCCGCCCCGCACACGGCCAGCCCCGGCTGCCCGGACACGGCGGCGCGCACCCGGGCCACCCGGTCAAGGTGGCCCACGTTGTACTGCGGCAGCCCGCCGCCCCACCGCGTGACCCTGGTGTCGGCGGGCAGGCCGCTCACGCCCATGACGTCGGCCATCTCGGCGGTGGCGAGCGAGACCAGCTCGGTGTCGTCGCGCTGGAGCAGGTGCTCCTCGCCGACCCGGCCGATCGAGCAGCGCAGGATCACCAGGTCGTTGGACAGGTGCGGCCACTTCACCGAGCTGAACGTGACCGCCTTGACCGGCCGCCGCTCCACCGGCGGCACCAGGTAGCCACTGGAGGCGGGCGGCTCGGGAAAGGCGTCGACCGGGTACGCCAGCGTGACGACGGCCATGCTCGCGTACTGGATCCTGGCCAGCTCGTCGGCCGCCTTGGGGGCCTCGTCCTTGAGCAGGCGGCTTGCGGCGGGCCCGGGGACGGCCACGATGACCGCGTCGGCCTCGACGACCTCGGGCCTCGGCACGGGGCCGGTCACCAGCCGCCAGCCGGTCTCGGTGCGGCGCAGCTCGCGTACGGTGACGCCGGTGCGCACGTCCGCGCCCGACGCCTTGGCGACCGCCTCGGGCAGGCCGCCGAGACCGTTGCGCAACGTGGTGAAGACCGGCCCGGCGTCCTTGGGCGCCTCCTCGACGAGGAGCCGGGCGGCGCTCAGCAGCGAACGCTCGGAACGTGCCACCGCCGCCACGCGCGGCATCGTGGCCTCCAGGGACAGCATGTCGGCCCGGCCCGCGTAGACGCCGCCGAGCAGCGGCTCGACCAGGCGGTCCACGACCTCGCCGCCCATCCGGGCACGGATGTAGGCGGCCACGGACACGTCGGTGCGTACGAGGGTCGGCGGCAGGATCTGGTCGAGCGGCACCCGCAGCAGCCCGCCGGGCGAGACGATGCCGGACTTGGCCAGCTCGGTCAGGTCGGAGGGCACGCCCATGACCTGCCCCTTCGGCAGCGGGCGCAGCGTGCCCCTGCTGTAGACGGCCGAGCGCGTGGTGCCGGGCTGGACCAGGTCGTCACCGAGCCCGACCGCCTTGGCCAGCTCTTTGCCCTCGGGTCGGCGGGCCAGCATGGCCTCGGCGCCGGCGTCCACGCGTATCCCGGCGACCTCGGAGGCGTACAGCTTGCCGCCGATGCGCGGCGAGCCCTCCAGAACCGTCACCCGGAGCCGCTCGCCCGCTCCCTGGCGGAGAAACCACGCGGCGGCGAGACCGGAGATCCCCGCGCCGACGACGACCACGTGCGCCCGATGCCCTTCCACGCCTCCTGACGCTACCGCCTCACGGCCCCGGCCACCTGCCCGGGGCACGTGACCGTACCGTGATGGCCCCCGTCAAACCGGGGTGCGGCGCGCGCCGTCAATTAGGACATGAGGACAATCCGGTACGGCATCGCGCTCTCGGCCGCGGTCTGCGTGGCTCTGGTCTCCGCGGGCTGCGGCGGTGGCGGTGGCGGGGCCTCCGCCATCTCGGCCGCCCAGCCGCCCCAGGCGACCTCCGAGCGGGCGCCCGCCGTGAGCACCGGCGACGCCATCGAGCAGGCCGGGCCCGAGAAGCAGGCGAGGTCCGACGAGCAGGGCATCGTCTCCGACGTCGCGGCCACCCGGCAGGAGCGGCAGGTCGTCTACACCGGCAACATGACCGTACGGGCGGAGCGGGTGAGCACCGCGGCCCAGCGGGCCAAGCAGATCGTCACCGAGGCGGGCGGCCACCTGTCGCAGGAGCGTACGAACTCCGCCGACGCCACCGAGGACTCGGCCACGCTCGAGTTCAAGATCCCGCCCGACAGGTATCCCGGTGTGCTGGGCCGGTTCGGCAAGGAGCTGGGCAAACAGCTCTCGATGGAGCAGAAGACGCAGGACGTCACGCTGCAGGTGGCCGACGTCGAGAGCCGGCTGAAGTCGGCGCAGCAGTCGCTGGAGTCGCTGCGCGCGCTGCTGAAGCGGGCCGGCACGATCGGGCAGGTGCTGGACGTCGAGCGGGAGATCTCCAAGCGCGAGGCCGACCTGGAGTCGCTGCAGGCGCAGCAGAAGGAGCTGGCCACCCAGACCGCCCTGGCCACGCTGACGTTGTGGCTGGTGGGACCGGTCACCGAGGTGGCGGATCCGGCGGAGGAGCCTGCCGGGTTCCTCGGCGGGCTCAGGGCGGGGTGGGACGCGCTGGTCTCGCTCACGAAGACGGCGCTGACGGTGCTCGGGGCGCTGGTGCCGTGGGCCGTCGTCTCGCTGCCGCTGGTGGTGCTGCTCGTCCTTCTCGTACGCCGGGACCGCGCCGGGCGGGCAGGGCGGGCCGGATCCCGTCAGCGCCCCTCAGGACCGGGCCCCGAGGCCGTCTGACCCGCCCTGAGGCCCCGGTGACCGTGGGCAGGGTCAGGACGCGGGGTCGTACTCGTGGACCAGGTCGGTCAGGCGCTTGAGCTGGTCGGGGTCGGTCGAGGGCAGCACCCCGTGCCCCAGGTTGAACACGTGCCCCTCGGCCGCGCTCCCCCGCCGCAGCACCTCGCGCGCCTTGCGCTCGACGACCTCCCAGGGCGCGAGCAGGATGGCCGGGTCGAGGTTGCCCTGCAGCGCCTTGCCCGGCCCGACCCGGCGGGCGGCCTCGTCGAGCGGGACCCGCCAGTCGACGCCCACCACGTCGGCCCCGGCCTCGCCGAGCACGCCGAGCAGCTCGCCGGTGCCCACGCCGAAGTGGATGCGCGGCACCCCGGCGACGCCCTCGAAGATGCGCCGGGTGTGCGGCAGGATGAACTCGCGGTAGTCGTCGGGCGCGACCGCCCCCACCCACGAGTCGAAGAGCTGCACCGCCGAGACTCCGGCCGCGATCTGGATGCGCAGGTGCTCCAGCACGATGCCCGACAGCCGCTCCATGAGCGCGTGCCACAGCTTCGGCTCGCCGTACATCATGGCCTTGGTGCGGTCGTGGTTCTTCGACGGGCCGCCCTCGATCAGGTAGGAGCCGAGCGTGAACGGCGCGCCCGCGAAGCCGATGAGCGGGGTGCCGCCCAGCTCGCCGGTGAGCGCCCCGATGGCCTCGGTGACGTATGCCACATCGCCCGGCTCCAGGGGCCGCAGCGCGTCGAGCCCGGCGGCGTCGCGGATGGGGTCGGCCACCACGGGCCCGACGCCGGGCTTGATGTCGAGGTCGACCCCGATGGCCTTGAGCGGCACCACGATGTCGCTGAAGAAGATGGCCGCGTCGACGCCGTAGCGGCGAACCGGCTGCATGGTGATCTCGACGATCAGGTCGGGCGTCGCGCAGGCGGTGAGCATCGGGACGCCCTCGCGGACCTTGAGGTATTCCGGCAGCGACCGCCCGGCCTGGCGCATGTACCAGACAGGTGTGCGCGAGACGGGCCGGCGGTGGCAGGCGCGCAGGAAGGCGGAGTCGGCGAGATTCACCCCATCAGGGTCCCATGCGCGGGGGCCGGTCATGAAACCGACGCGAGGTGTCGGAAAAAGATGCATTGGACACCCCAAATCATGATCAGATAGTCAGATGAAGGTTTACCGGTCTGCTCGGCATCGGCATCGCACATGGGTCGAACACACCCCATGCCCGCCCAGAGAGCCGGTCTCGACTGGGCCAAATGTTCGCCAAGCCACCGCGCGGCACCGATTCAGCGACCACTTTCGGGACACGCCGAGCGCGTTGCGGGGAATTGTCATCGGCTCGTGCCAACGTCGGATCCACGACCCGAAGAAAGGCCCCGGTTCGATGACTCGTGCGATGACCGCGTTGTGGATTTCCCCAGAGCGCCGCAGTGAGCCGTGCGCGTCCTGCGCCGGTGAGCGGCCTTTCGAGCAGCCGCCGTGCCTCGACGGGCACGAGCCTGGCCAGTGCCCCGAGTGGGCCTGCGTCGTCTGCGGCCACGCGATCATGCTCGGCGTGGCCGAGACCTCCCGCCCGGCACGCCGGCTGGTTACGGCAGCGGCTTGATCACGAAGGATGAGCACCCCCGTGGTCCCCTTCCGCCCGTCTTCGACCTACGCTTCGGCTATGACGCTCGGTGACCAGCCACCGCCTCCCGCCGCCTTCACCCGCGCGGCCGAGAGCCTGCGGCTGGCCGACGTACGCCCGGAGATCGAGCTCGAAGACCTGCCCGCGCCCCAGCGGCTGGCCCCCTACTCGGCCGCCATCGGCGCGTCGGTCTACCGCGACGACGACGAGCTCGCGGTCGGCCGGCTGATCCTGCTCTACGACCCCGACGGCCAGCGCGGCTGGGAGGGCCCGTTCCGGCTGGTGGCCTACGTCAGGGCCGACATGGAGCCGGAGATCACCTCCGATCCGCTGCTCGGCCCCGTCGCGTGGAGCTGGCTGACCGAGGCTCTCGACGCCCACCAAGCCGACTACTCCGCCGCTGGCGGTACCGTGACAAGAGCCGTGTCCGAGGGGTTCGGCAACAAGGCCGACGATCCGGTCACGACCGAGCTTGAGCTGCGGGCGTCGTGGTCACCCGCCCAGGAGGATCTCTCCGGCCATGTCGCCGCCTGGTGCGACCTCATGTGCCTGGCGGCGGGGATCCCGCCGCTCCCGCCCGACGTGGCCGCCCTGCCCCGCCGACGTGATGATCCGGAGAGTGACCGAACGAAGTGAGGGCACCAGTCAAGACAGCACCTGCGTCATGAGGCCGGTGAGCTCATGACAGAAGAACGCACCGTGGAGCCGCTGCTGGAGCCGCGCGAAGGCATCCCTCCCGTCGTCGCCGACGCCGCCGGGCTGGCGGAGGTGGTGGAGAGGTTCGCCGCCGGCAGCGGTCCCGTCGCCGTGGACGCCGAGCGCGCCTCGGGCTATCGCTACGGCAACCGCGCCTATCTCGTGCAACTGCGCCGGGCGGGCGCCGGCACCGCGCTGGTCGACCCGATCGGGTGCCCCGACCTGTCCGCCCTCGATCGGGCGGTGGCCGGGGCGGAGGTCGTGCTGCACGCGGCCTCCCAGGACCTGCCGTGCCTGCTGGAGGTGGGGTTCAGGCCGCGCGAGATGTTCGACACCGAGCTGGCCGGGCGGCTGCTCGGCTACGAGCGGGTGGGGCTCGGCACGATGGTCGAGACCGTGCTCGGGCTGCGGCTGGAGAAGGGCCACTCGGCGGCCGACTGGTCCACCAGGCCGCTGCCCGAAGACTGGTTGCGCTACGCCGCGCTCGACGTGGAGGTGCTGGTCGAGCTGCGCGACGTGCTGCACCAGGAGCTGTCGGAGGCCGGGAAGCTGGAGTGGGCGCGCGAGGAGTTCGCGGCCGTGCTCGACACCCCGCCGCCGGTGCCGCGCTCCGACCCGTGGCGGCGCACGTCCGGCATCCACAAAGTACGCAACGTACGCGCCCTGGCCGTCGTGCGTGAGCTGTGGACCATGCGCGACCGCATCGCCCGCGAGGCCGACCTCGCGCCCGGCCGGGTCCTGCCCGACGCCGCGATCGTCTCGGCCGCGCTGGAGGGGCCTCGTACGAAGAAGGCATTGACCGAAATTTCGGCATTCACCGGGCGAAGCGCGCGAAGGCACATGAGCGACTGGCTCGCCGCCGTGGCCAGGGCCCGCGCCCTGCCCGACGGGCAGCTCCCCCAGCCCAGCACCCCCGGTGACGGCCCGCCCCCGCCCAACCGCTGGGCCGACCGCGACCCGGCCGCCGCCAAGCGCCTGGCCGCCGCCCGCGCCGTGGTCGCCGCGCTGGCCGACGAGTACCACATGCCCACGGAGAACCTGTTGCAGCCCGACGCCGTACGCAGGCTCACGTGGGAGCCACCGGCCGACGTCAGCGACGAGAGCGTGACCGCCCGGCTGCGCGAGCTGGGCGCCCGCGAGTGGCAGCTCTCCCTCGCCGCCCACCCCATCGCCAATGCCCTGTCCAGGCTGGGGACGCGCGACGAGTTCTAAGCTCGTCTTGGGGGGCCTCTTCGCCGTCGTCGCCCCCCGGTCGAGGCCCACCTGAGGGTGGCGCCACTTGACGCCCTCGGTGGCCCGGCCGTACCGTCTTGGAAAGCGCTTTCCATCTGGAGCCTGAAGGGATCCCCATGAGTGTGCGCACCATCGGCGTCGTGATGAACGGCGTCACCGGGCGGATGGGCTACCGCCAGCACCTCGTCCGTTCCGTCCTGGCCATCAACGACCAGGGCGGCGTCACGCTCTCGGACGGCTCCAGGGTCACCCTCAAGCCCGTACTGGTCGGCCGTAACGCCGACAAACTTGCGGATATCGCGAACAGGCATGGGATCGCCGATTTCACCACCGAGCTCGACCGGGCCCTCGCCGACGACGGCAACCCGATCTACTTCGACGCCCAGGTCACCAGCGCCCGTGTGAAGGCCGTGCTGAAGGCCATCGAGGCGGGCAGGCACGTCTACGCCGAGAAGCCCATCGCCGAGACGACGCAGGAGGCGGTCGCGCTGACCGAGGCCGCCGCCGCCAAGGGCGTCAAGAACGGCGTCGTGCAGGACAAGCTCTTCCTGCCCGGCCTGCTCAAGCTGAAGCGGCTGATCGACGGCGGCTTCTTCGGCCGGATCCTGTCGGTGCGCGGCGAGTTCGGCTACTGGGTGTTCGAGGGCGACTGGCAGGAGGCGCAGCGTCCGTCGTGGAACTACCGGGCCGAGGACGGCGGCGGCATCGTGCTCGACATGTTCCCGCACTGGCACTACGTGATGGAGAACCTGTTCGGCCGGGTCACGTCCGTCTACGCGCGGGCCGTGACGCACATTCCCGAGCGGGTGGACGAGCAGGGCAACGCCTACCGGGCGACCGCCGACGACGCCGCGTACGGGATCTTCGAGCTGGAGGGCGGCGTGATCGCCCAGATCAACTCCTCCTGGACGGTCCGCGTGAACCGGGACGAGCTGGTCGAGTTCCAGGTGGACGGCACGCACGGCAGCGCCGTGGCGGGCCTGCGCGACTGCCGCGTCCAGCACCGCTCGGCCACCCCCAAGCCGGTCTGGAACCCCGACCTGCCCGCGACGGCGCGGTTCCGCGAGGGCTGGCAGGAGGTGCCCGACAACGCCGACTTCGACAACGGGTTCAAGATCCAGTGGGAGGGGTTCGTCCGGCACGTGGTGGAGGACGCGCCGTTCCCGAACGACTTCGCCTCCGGCGCCCGTGGGGTGCAGCTCGCCGAGCTGGGGCTGCGCTCGTCCGCCGAGGGCCGCAGGATCGAGGTGCCGCAGCTATGAGGATCGACCTTCCCGGCGTCGGCGCGTACGCGCTGAACGAGCCGGTCGTCTGGCCGGCCGTCCGGACACCGGCGTCGAGCCGCGTCGTGTACGCCGCCGCCCACGTCGTGGCCGACCCGCTGGGCGACAACACCCCCGGCTCCCCCGCCGCCCTCGACTGGGACGCCACGCTGCTCTTCCGCCGCCACCTGTGGTCGCACGGCCTGCGCGTGGCCGACGCCATGGACACCGCCCAGCGCAACATGGGCCTGGACTGGCCGGCGACCAGAGAGCTGATCCGGCGCAGCGCCGCCGAGGCCCGCACGTACGGAGACCCCACCACGCTGGTCTCCTGCGGCGCGGGCACCGACCACGTCCCCGACGCCCGTGACCTGGACACGATCGCCGCCGCCTACGCCGAGCAGATCGAGACCGTGCAGTCGGCCGGGGCGGGCGTGATCGTCATGGCCTCCCGCCAGCTCGCCAGGGTCGCCACAGGTCCCCGCGACTACCACCAGGTCTACGGCAAACTGTTCGGCCTGGCCGAGCGGCCGGTGATCCTGCACTGGCTGGGCGAGATGTTCGATCCGAACCTGGCCGGCTACTGGGGCTCGCCCGACGTGGCGGCGGCGACGGACTCGTTCCTGGAGCTGATCCACGCCCACGCCCCGATGGTGGACGGCGTCAAGGTGTCGCTGCTGGACGAGGAGCACGAGGTCGGGCTGCGGGCCGCGCTGCCGGAGGGCGTCAGGCTGTACACGGGCGACGACTTCAACTATCCGTCGCTGATCAGGTCGGGCTCGCACGCGCTGCTGGGCATCTTCGACGCGATCGCCCCGGCCGCGGCGGCGGCTCTCCAGGTGCTGGACGCGGCCGAGGCCGCCTGTGACGAGGCGGCGCGCGAGCGGCTGCTGGCCGCGTACGACGGGATCCTCGCCCCGACCGTCGCGCTGTCGCGGAAGATCTTCGAGTCGCCGACCTACCACTACAAGACCGGCATCGTCTTCCTGGCCTGGCTGAACGGCCACCAGGACGCGTTCGCCATGGTGAACGGCGCCCAGTCGGCCCGCTCGCTGCGCCACCTGTCGGAGGTGTTCCGCCTGGCCGACCAGGCCGGGCTGCTGTCGGACCAGGAGCTGGCCGTGCGCCGCATGAAGAGCCTGCTGGCGGTGAACGGGCTGTGAGCCTCTCGCTCAACCAGTGGACCACCCGGCGCTGGTCGCTGGCCGAGGCCGTGGACGGGTGCGTACGGCACGGTCTGGAGGCGATCGGGCTGTGGCGGGAGAAGGTCGCCGAGCAGGGGCTGGCCGAGAGCGTCCGGCTGGTGCGGGCGGCCGGGCTGCGGGTGTCGTCGCTGTGCCGCGGCGGCTTCCTCACCGCGGGCGGGCTGCCCGGCGAGGAGGGCCGCACGGCCTTCGCCCGGGCGCTGGAGGACAACCGGCGAGCCATCGACGAGGCGGCCGAGCTGGCCGCGGCCTGCCTGGTGCTGGTGGTGGGCGGGCTGCCCGGGGTGCGGCCCGGCGAGCCCCTGCCCGCCACGGGCTTCACGCGGGACCTGGCGGGGGCGCGGGCGCGGGTGGCCGAGGCGCTCGCGGAGCTGGCCCCGTACGCCGGGGAGCGGGGGGTCAAGCTGGCCCTGGAGCCGCTGCACCCGATCTACTGCCCGGACCGCGCGGTGCTGTCCACGCTGGGCCAGGCGCTGGAGCTGAGCCTGCCCTATCCCGAGGAGCAGGTGGGCGTGGTGGTGGACACGTTCCACGTCTGGTGGGACCCGCGGCTGTTCGAGGACGTGGCGCGGGCGGGCGGCCGGATCGCCGCGTACCAGGTGTGCGACTACCTGCACCCGCTGCCCGAGGACGTGCTGCTCGGGCGGGGCATGATGGGCGACGGCGTGATCGGCTTCCCGCCGATCACGCGGGCCGTGCGGGACGCGGGATACGCGGGCGACGTCGAGGTGGAGATCTTCAACGCCGACCTCTGGGCCGCCGATCCCGACGAGGTGGTGGCCACGATCAAGGCCCGCTACCGGGACGTGGTGCTGCCCTGACCGCGCTCGCTATGACGGAGGCGTCACCGTTCCCGCGGCGCCGTTCACCGTGATCTTCTGGCCGGAGGCGATGCGGTGGGTGGCGTCGGGGACGCCGACCACGGCGGGGATGCCGTACTCGCGGGCCACCACCGCCCCGTGCGACATCGCGCCGCCCATCTCCATCACCAGCCCGCCCGCCGTCAGGAACAGTGGCGTCCAGCCGGGGTCGGTCGAGGGGCAGACGAGGATCTCGCCCGGCTCCAGGTGCGCGCCGGTCGGGTCGAGCACCACCCTGGCCACCCCCGTGACGGTGCCGGGCGAGGCCGGGGTGCCCGTCAGCACGCCCTGAGCCGCCGCCGCACCCCCTGCCGCGCCCCGTGCCCCGCCCGGTGGCTCGTCCAGCGCCTCGGGCTCGGTGCCGTCGGAGAGCAGCACGCGGGGCACGTGCCTGCGGCGCCGCTCCCGTTCGTACGACGCCCGCCGCGCCGCCACCAGCTCCCGCAGGTCGCCCCCGTCCAGCGCGGCCCTGGCCTCCCGCAGGTCGAGGAAGAACACGTCGGCGGCCGAGTCCAGCACGCCGAGCCCCACCAGGTGCTCCCCCACCGCGAGCAGGCTGCGCCGGACCGCGGCGAGCGTCTTGACCGCGTAGAACTTGGGCAGCTCGCGCAGCCCGGCGTAGCTGCGCGTACGCCCGAGCGCGAAGCGCACCACGGCGGCCCGCCAGCGGCCCCTGCGCCGGGCCCGTGTCACCACGTGGGCGATGGTGGCGCGGGCCTGCCGCTCCCCCTGGGCGAACAGCTCGGAGGGGGTGGGACCGGTGCCGTCCATGCGCAGGTAGTTGGCCAGCACGCCGAGGATGTGCGTGGGATCCTCCGACCACCGCGGCACGCCCAGGTCGATCTCGGCGACGCCGCGGTGGCCGTACTCGGCGAGGAACGCGGCGATCTCGCGCTGCGCGACGGGCGGGAGCCGTCTCTCCCGGTAGCGGCGGACCAGCTCGGGCACCGGCAGCTCACGGAACGGCTCCGGCTCGACGCGGGTGGCCAGACGCCACAGCGCGAGGTCCATCCGCGTGGTCGGATTGTGCGGCAGGCTGCGCAGGACGTCGCTCATCTCGTCGATCGGCACCCCGGACAGCTTGGCGGCCAGCGCGAACATGCCGTAGCCGGTGATCGCGATCGGCATGATCGAGATGATCAGCGGGAACGTGCCGGTGAGCACGCGTTCGGCGTGGTCCAGCCGCTGGGCCGGGGTCGCGGAGCCGGGCACCCGGAGTCCCCTGTCGAGGTCCGCGCCCAGCTTGACGGTGAAGGCGAGTGACCTGCCCGGTCTGGTGAGCGCCGTCAGGAGGCGGACGGGGAGGTCGAGGCGGCGGGCGAAGCGCCCCAACCCCCGCAGGAACGGCCGCAGCGACCCGGGCTCCGGCGCCAGGCGGGGATCGTCGAAGAGCCGTTCCATGACGCCTGCCGCGCGGGCCTCGCCGAGCGCCAGCAGGCGGGACATCAGCGCGCGGCCTGGACGGCTGCGCACCGCCGCGGTGAGGTCGAGCCACAGCCGCTCCCCCGACACCGCCATGAACGCGGCCCCGTCGAGCGGATCGGCCGGACCGTGCCCCGCCAGGCCCGCGCCGCCCGCGCCGATCACCCGGAACACCGACCGCCCCATCGGCGTGATCGGCCCCATCACGCCCTGGACGACGTTGATCGAGAAGTACACCCGCAGCCCCGGCCGGGGCCGCTCCGGCAGCGGGTAGAGCGTCGTGATCGGCCTGGCCTGGGTGAGCCAGATCGTGCCGTCGCCGTCGATGGCCCATTCCGTGTCCTGCGGTGAGCCGTAGTGCTTCTCGACGCGGGCGCCCAGGGCGGCGAGGCGGCGTACCTCGTCGTCGGTCAGGCAGAGGCCCCGCTCGGCGGTCTCGACGCGCTCGGTGCCGCCGCTGGGCAGGGAGCGAATGGCCAGCCGCTTGTCCCCGGCGTGGCGTTCGAGGATCCGACCGTCGAGGACGCGGAACCGGTCGGGGTTCACGGCCCCGGAGACGACGGCCTCGCCGAGACCCGGGCTCGCGTCGATGACGGCCTCGTGCCGCCGTCCCGTCACGGGGTTCGCGGTGAACAGCACGCCCGCCACCCGCGCGTCCACCATCGTCTGGACGACCACCGCGAGCCGCACCGAGGCGTGGTCGATGCCGTTGGACTCGCGGTAGGCGACCGCGCGGTCGGTCCAGAGCGAGGCCCAGCAGCGGCGTACGGCCGCCACCACCGCCTGCGCGCCCACCACGTTGAGGAAGGTGTCCTGCTGCCCGGCGAAGCTGGCGAACGGCAGGTCCTCGGCCGTGGCGGAGGAGCGCACCGCCACGGGCACGTCGTCGCCGAGCGCGGCGTACGCGGTGACGATCGCCTCGTGCACGGCGTCCGGCACCGGGGCCTGGAGCAGGTGCCGCCTGGCCCGCTCGGCCAGGTCGTCGCCGCCGATCTCCAGGCCCTGCGCGACCTGCCCGTACGCCTGTGTGGTCAGCACCCAGCCGGGCGGCACCGGCAGCCCGGCCCCGGTCAGCTCACCGAGGTTGGCGGCCTTGCCGCCCACGTCGGCGAGCATGCCCGCGTCGATCTCGGCGAAGTCCAGGATCGTCTTCATCGCGCGCTCCCCTGCCGTTCAGCGTGACGTCACCAGTGTCACGCTTCCTGGACCAGAATTCAACATGCGATGAATCACAGGCGGGTGTCGTCCGGGCCGCGCACGGCGTGGGGCTCGTCGGGGCCGCGCAGTGCCTGGAGATCATCGGGTCCGTGCAGCAGGGACACGCCGTCCAGGTCCCAGGCCGGGTCGACGGGCACGCCCAGCACGGCCAGTGCGGTCGGGCCGACGTCGACCAGCCGGGGAACGCCGAGCGAGCCGCCGCCCAGGTCCGCACCCAGCCTGTTGGCGATCACGAAGACCGTCCGCTCCTCGTCGGAGGTGCCGCCGTGGCCGCCCTCGTCCACGTGGCCGTGGTCGGTGGTGACCAGCACGGTCCAGCGCTCGCCCGGGTACGCGGGCCGGGCGCGGATCGCGTCGAGCAGGCGGCCGAGGTAGGCGTCCTGGGTCCGGAGGGCGGCGGCGTACTCGGGGCAGTGGGGGCCCAGCTCGTGGGCCACCTCGTCGGTGTCGCCCAGGTAGACGAACAGGGCGTCGGGGTCGTCCGCCGCCAGGTGGCGTTCGGCGGCGTCGGCCACCTGGCGGTCGGCGAGGGCCCAGCCGACGGCGTACCCGTCGAGCACGAAACGCCGGTCGATCGCCGGGCCGAACGCGCCGTGCTCGGCGAGGGCGGCCCACGAGAAGAAGGCGGAGGTGGTGAGGGTGGGCCGGGCGGTCTTCGCGCGCGTCAGGAAATCCGGAAATTTCTGGAACTGGGCGGTCGCGAAGCCGTTGTCCACGACGCCGTGCTTGTCCGGCCAGGCCCCGGTGGCGATCGACGACCAGCCGGGGCCGGAGTCGGTACGCGATCTGATCACCCGGCCGCCGTCGCCCGGCTCGGGGCTCTTGGGGACGACCTCGCCGGGCGACCCCGTACGCGGAGTGCCGGCCTCGCCGTACGGGAGCCTGCTGGTGCCGTACGCGCCGGAGGACATCAGCCCGGCCAGCACGGGGGCTTCGAGGGCGAGCAGCCGGTCGTACCTCAGCCCGTCCATGCCGACGACGAGCACCTTGTCCCGGAGAGCGGCGTCACGGGGAGCGGTGCCCAGAGGCGGGGAGGCCGGAGTCGGGGAGCCGTGCGATGGGGACCCTTGAGATGGGGACCCTTGAGATGGGGGCATGGCACCATCTAAGCGGCCCGTCCCCTTATGGGAAGAAGCGGCGTACCCACTCGGCCGCGCCGGGCAGGATCTCCTCGACCGGGGCCACCTGCGGATACCAGGTGCGTTCCCATTCCAGCGACACCCAGCCGTCGTACCCGGCCGCGCGCAGCAACTCGCCCGCCTCCTCCAGCGGCACCGAGCCTGCCCCCATGGGCACGGGCGTGGTGTCCTGCGCGGAGACCGCGTCCTTGACCTGCACGTACGACAGGTGCGGAGCGAGCGCGGCCAGCGACCGGGCCGGCGTCTCACCGTGCCGCCAGGGGTGCAGCAGGTCCCAGAGCGCGCCGGTGGTCTCGGGGGAGCCCGTCTCGGCCAGCAGCGCGGCCACCGCCGCACCGGTCGCCATGTGGTCGTGCGTCTCGACGAGCACGCGGCGTCCCAGGTCACCGGCCGTACCGGAGACCGCCTTGAGCCGTCGTGCGCCGACGGCCGGGTCGTCGCCGCCGGGGAACACCCGTACGCCCGGCGCCCCCAGGTCGGCGGCCAGCCGCAGGTCGGCGAGGAGCGCCTCGACGTAGGGCTCGTCGGGGCCCGGCTCGCAGACGCGGACGTAACCGGCGAGCGCCGAGATCTCCAGGCCCGCCCGCTCCACCCGCTCCCGCACCGAGTCCCGCTCCGCCGCGCCCAGGCCGGCGTGCACCCCGGTGTCCGGGTGCAGCCGCAGCTCCAGGCCCTGGCAGCCGTGCCCGGCCGCGATCTCGATCGCACTGTCCAGCCCTTCGCCGGGCATCCCCAGCGTGCTGACCGCCAGCTTCACACGACCCTCCGCATCACCCGACGACCTCCGCCCCGCGCGGGCTCGGCTGCCCGCACAGACCACACACCATTCCGCCCGGACTCCTGCACCAGTACAGCCCTCACGCCATTCCGTCCGGGTCCCGGCACCCGCACCGACCTCACGTCATTCTCCGGACGCTCTCCCGCAGCACGACCTCGCCCGCGACCTGCTCGACCACCACCGGCTCCGCCTCGTTCAGCGCCAGCTCCAGGGCCCGCGCCCCCATGTCCTGCAGCGGCAGCCGTACCGTCGTCAACGCGGGCACGTGATCACGAAGGGTGACGATGTCATCGAACCCGGCCACCGAGACGTCCTCGGGCACCCTGACCCCGCGTTCGCGGTAGGCGGCCAGCGCGCCCACCGCCATCACGTCGTTCACCGCGAAGACGCAGGTGGCGTCGCCCACCTGCTGGGCCGCGGCGTACCCGCCGTCGCGGTCGAACGCTCCGTGGACGACCTGCGGCGCGGGCAGCCCCAGCTCCTCGATCGCCTCGGCGAACCCCGCGCACCGGTCGGCCGCCGTCACCAGGTGCGGCGGCCCCGCCAGCACCGCGAAGCGGGTGTGGCCGAGCCCGGCCAGCGCCCTGGCCAGCTCCGCGGCACCCTCCCGGTTGGCGGGCGCCACGGTGTCGACGCCGAGGAGGTCCTGGCCCACGCAGGCCGCCCGGCCGCCGCCCTGCCGGTAGCGGGTCAGCTCGTCACGCAGGCGGCCGGTGACCGCGGGGTCGGCGACGCGCGAGCCGACCAGCAGCACCGCTCGTACGCGCTGGGCGTTCAGCGTGGCCACGTACGCGATCTCCTGCTCCGGGTCGCGATGCGTGGTGCCCACCATGACCAGCAGGCCCTCGGTGGCCGCCGCCCGCATCGCCCCGTCGGCCAGGGCCGCGAAGTACGGATCGGTCAGGTCGTGGACGACGATGCCGATGACGTTGCTCGCTCCGCGGGCCAGCGTCTGGGCGGCGATGTTGGCGCGGTAGCCGAGTTCGTCCGCAGCCCGCTCGACGCGCGCCCGCAGGGCCGCACCCACCTGGCGGGTGCTGCCGTTGAGCACCCGCGAGGCGGTCGCGAGCGAGACGCCCGCCTGCCTGGCGACGTCTTCAAGCGTGACCACGACACCTCCCCGGAAAGCGGTTTCCAAGTCTGCCCTACCGGCACTTGGATCCGCATCCTGCCACGCCCACGGCCTACGAGAACAGGATGCCCCGCCCGGGATCCCCCGAAAGGGGCTCAGGCCCAGGGGAAGAGGATGTCGAAGATACCCTTGCGCTCTTCCTGCGTGGGCGCGGGCGCCGGCGCCTGGGTCGTGGGGGGCGCCTGGGTGGCGGGCGGATTTTCGCTCGTGTCCGACTGCCCGTCGCCCGAACGGCCGCTGCCGCTGTCGTTGTCGCTGTTGTCGCGCTCGTCGCCGGAGGGCGCGGTGTCGTTCATGGTGCGCTCGGGCGAGCGCGTGGGTTCGCCGGTGTTCTTCCTGGTCGGCGTGTCGTCGTTGGTGGGCGACGGACGCTCGGAGGGCTCGCGCGTCGGCCGGGCCCGCTGCTCCGTGGGGGTCGGCATCGCGGACTCGGAGTCGGTCGGCTCCGCGGTGGCCGAGTCGGTGGGCTCGCCGGTGTCGAAGTCCTCCTCGACCGGCACCTCCTCCTCGGGGACGGTCGACTCGGACGGCGAGGTCACCTGGCCCGCGCTGGCGCACGCGTTGCCCGCGCAGGGGTCGTCGGAGGACGGACCGGTGAGCATCCAGCCGACACCCACGCCGACCAGCACCACCGCGACGGCCGCCACCAGCAGCAGCCTGGTACGGCGGCGCACCTCGCCCTCGCCGTCACCGGAACGCCCGTCATCGTAGGAATCACGGGAGTCGCGGGAGTCACGGGAGTCACGGGTGTCGCGGGTGTCGCGGGTGTCGCGGGAGTCCTGCGAGTCGTCGGTCCAGCCGGAGCCGAGGAAGCCGCGCTTGGGCCGGTCGTCGTCGTGGTCGTCGTGGAAGTCGCGGTCATCACGGTAGTCGCCGTCGTCGCGGTAGTCGCGATCACCGTGGTGGTCGCGGTCGTCGTCGCGCCCGGCCTCGTAGCCGCGGTCCAGCGGAAGGTACGCGTTGTCGTCGCCCTCCACCCGGTGCGGTCCGCTCTGCTCACCATAGGTGTCGTACGCGTCGTACGCCTCGTACGCGCCGCCCACCACGTCATGCGAACCGCTCGGCCCGCCGAGGTCGTGAGCGGAGAGGACGTCGTGGGCGCCGCTCGGCCCGCCGAGGTCGTGGGCCCCGAGCACGTCATGAGCGCCACTGGCGCCGCCCAGCACGTCGTGCCGGGTACCGCCGCCGAGCACGTCGTGCGGGTCGCCCGACAGCACGTCACGCGGCGCCGGGTCGTCGAACACGTCACGCCCGCCCACGCTGGTCAGCGGACCCCCGCCGGGGGGCAGGATGTAGGTCTCGTTGCCGACCACCTGGATCGCGGGCTGCTCGTCGGTGTCATCGGTGCTCCACCGCGGAGACAGCACGTCGCCCGTCAACTCGGGGTTTAACGACCTACCCTGTCCATCCTCGTATGGCCTGTCGTTCTCGTCGCGCGCCACGGTGGAACCTCTCTAGTACGAATGCGGACCGCGCCCTTTCCTACCACTACTTGTCTGGATATTTCACTTGTTTCGCTAAAACTACCCTGTGTAACATCTGCCCCATTAGAGATTGGACCGTCCCAATATCGGGTATGGCGAGCCTTTGGCCGGAGTGCCGCCGTCAGCCGCCGATGACCCCGGAGAGCAGGTCGTCGAGCGCCGCCTTCACCCGCTCGACCTCCACCCCGCACTCCCTGAGCCGGTGGGCGAGCAGCGGCGCGGCGAGGGGCGCCATGAGGGCGTCGGCCAGGCCGGCGGCGTCGACCCCCGGACGCGCCTGGCCGATCAGCATGGACAGGTGCGCGTGGTGGGCGTCGTACGCCCCGCCGAACCTGGCCAACGGCGCCGCCGTCTCGGCCATGAGCAGCAGGTCGAGCTGCTCCACCGTACGGTCGGTGAGCGCGCGCAGGAACGCCCTGGCCCGCTCGGCCGGTTCGGCCCCTGGACCGAGCGGCGGCGGCCCCTGGACGAACGCCGTCTGGAACTCCCGCTCCCGCGCGTCGATCAGCGCGTACGCCAGCCCCGAACGGTCGCCGAAACGCCGATAGAGCGTGCCAACCCCGACGCCCGCGGCGGCGGCCACCTCGGCCATGGACAACCCCCGCACCCCCTGGGCGGCGACGATGCCCTCGGCCGCGGCCAGGATCTTGGCCCGGTTGCGCGCGGCGTCCGTGCGTTCGCGCCTCTCCCCCGCGGCACCCGTGCGCACGGGCGCCGCGCCTCCCGCGTCCCCCTCGTGTCCCGCGTCTCCCGCGTCGGTGCGCTCGCGTCTCACGGTGTCCATCCTCGCACCGCCGTCCGCCGACGCACCGCTTGCATGCGGAACGCGTTCCGCTTACAGTCGAACCGGAACCTATTCCGCATCGAGGAGGCATCATGACGAGGAGAGTTGCCCTGGTGACCGGGGGCAGCAGGGGCATCGGCGCGGCCGTCGCGCGGCGGCTGGCGGTCGACGGGTTCGACGTGGCGATCACCTACCGGAACGCCGCCGACCGGGCCGACGCCGTGCTCAAGGAGATCGAGGCGGCCGGCGGGCGGTCACTCGGCCTGCGGGCGGAGGCGTCCGACGCGACCGAGCTGGTGGCGGCGGTCGAGGAGACGGCGCGCGAGCTGGGCCGCCTCGACGTGCTGGTGAGCAACGCGGGCATCGCCGCCTACGGAGCGCTGGAGGACATGTCGCTCGCCGACGTGGACGAGTTGCTGGCCGTGCACGCGCGGGCGTCGTTCGTGCTGGCCCAGGCGGCGTCGCGGCACATGGGCGCGGGGGCGGCGATCGTCCTGATCGGCAGCAGCCTGGCCGAGCGGGTGCCGTACGCGGGGTGGACGGCGTACTCGATGAGCAAGTCGGCGTTGAGCGGCCTGGCCAAGGGCCTGGCCAGGGACCTGGGCCCGCGCGGCATCACCGCGAACGTGGTCAGCCCCGGCTCGACCGACACCGAGATGAACCCGGCCGACAGCCCCGAGGCCGACGACGAGCGGCGGTACACGGCGCTGGGGCGTTACTGCACTCCCGACGAGATCGCCGCCGCCGTGTCGTACCTGGCCGGGGAGGGCGGGCGTGCCGTCACTGGCACGACGATCGCCGTGGACGGCGGCGTCACGGCCTGACGGGCCCTGCCCCGCCGCACCCGGGCGTCACTGGCACGGGTTGGTGTTGCTGTCGACGACCTTGTCCTTGAGCGAGTCGGGGATGGCCGACACCACCCGCACCCCGGGCCAGTCCTTGCCGATGACGAGCTGGATGACCGGCCCGCCGGGCGGCTCGGCGGACGTCCCCGCGGGCTGTCCCGCGGCTGACTCGGCGGGCGTCGCGGCGGAGGTCGCGGTGGGCTTCGCCGTCGACTCGTACGGCTGCGTGTTGAGCGGTTTGATCTTGCCCACCACGGGCTTCCGCTTGTCCTTCGACAGCCGCGCGGCCACCACGTCGCCATAGGCGGGCCCGTCCTGGGCGTCCTTCTTCGCGTACCGGATCGTGGTGGTGTCGGCCGGGGCGGCGTTGCCGACCTGCGCGACCACGAACCCCTGGGCGGCCAGCGCGTCGGCCACCTGACTGGCCTTGCCCACCTCGCCGGTGGCGTTGAGCACCTGCAGGCGCACCTGCTCGTTCTCGATCTTCGGCGCGGTGGACTTGCCGGGCGTGGGGGCGGCGGTGATCTCGGTGTCGAGGCGTACGCTCTCGAAGAAGTCGCGCGCGGCCGGCTCGGCGAACTGCACCCGGTTCTTGTCCGGCGGGTACGCCTCGACCGGCACCGTGATGCCCTTCAACTCCTTGGCGGTCAGCCCGCTGACGCTCCTGCCGATCTCCAGCATCTCGTCGAGGGAGAGCCCGTCGTCCACGCTGACGGCCCGGATGGCGGCCTGGAGGAAGGCGTCCAGCTTGCCGGGGTCGGCGAGCAGGCCGCCGTCGGTGACCTTCTTCAGCACGGCGGTGAGGAAGACCTGCTGGCGCTGGATCCGGCTCAGGTCGCTGCCGTCGCCCAGGGCGTACCGGGTGCGTACGTAGCCCAGCGCCTGCTCCCCGTTCACCACGTGCTCGCCCGCGTCGAGCACCAGCTTGGCCTGGGGGTCGTTCACCGGCTTCGGCAGGCAGATCTCGATGCCGCCGATGGCGTCGATGATGGACTTGAAGCCGGTGAAGTCGACCTTCACGAAGTGGTCGATCTTGATGTTGGTGAGGGACTCGAGGGTCTTGATCGTGCAGTTGATGCCGCCGTCGTTGAACGCGGAGTTGATCTGGCGGATCCCGGCCGTCAGGACGGCGCCGTTCGTGCCCGTGCACTCGGGGATCATGACCATAGAGTCGCGCGGGAAGCTGATCATGGTGGCGTTGTCGCGGTTGGGCGCGATGTGCAGGAGCATGATCGTGTCGGTGCGCTCGCCCAGGCCCTGCGACTGAGGGCCGTACGCCTTGTTGTCGCCCTCGCGGGAGTCGGACCCGACGAGCAGCACGTTGAGCGCGCCGGTCTCGGGCGGGCGGCTGGCGCCCGGCTGAATCGGGGTGCGATCGATCAGGCTCTCCAGGTAGCGGTAGTAGCCGTACCCGCTGAGCGAGACGGCCACCAGCACGAGCGTCAGCGCCAGGCTCACCCAGCCGAGCGGGGTCAGCCGGCCCCGGCGCGGCTCGGAGGGCCGTTTGTGCGAGCCCGGCGGGGGTGGCTCGGGTGGCGCGACCCTGCGTCCCAGAACCGCTTCCTCCTCCTGCTGCCTTCTCACGCGGTTCACCCCTTGCGACATGATCGCGAAGCATATCTCCCAACAGGTAGAAGAAAGATAAGCACGTCAATCCCGGGTGGTTCACCGTCCCGTCATCCGGCGGACCTGACCACACCGGTACTCCTTTCTCACCCCGGGACCCGTTCCGAGGAGCGAGGGCTCCATCCAATGCGCGCGAACTTCCGGCGCCACCACGTACGGTGACGCCATCATGACGGTCATGCTGTTGACCGAGATGGCACCGCCCCCCGGCGCCCAGGAGGTGGCCGGGCTGCGCGCCCGCGCCAGGACCGCGCGGCGCGGCGCCCTCGTGGCGCTCTCCGCCTCGATCGCGCTGCTGACCACCGTCCAGGTGCTCGCCGACCGGGCCTCGACCAGGGAGCAGACGTTACCGCTGGCCGTGCTGTCACTGGCGGTGTTCGCCGCCGCCCTGCCCGCGCTGGCGATCACCCAGTACGTCTGGGGCGTCCGGGCCCGCCGGGTGCGGCGGCGCGAGCGCGAACTGTACGCCGACGCCCGCTCCGGCGCGTCCCGCCCGCTGACCCGGCTGGCCTTCGCCTGTTGCTGGGCGGTGACGCTGCTGCTCGGCTGGACCGTTCCGCGCTTCTTCCGGCAGGCCGCCCACTACGCGTTCGCCGACGTCCTGAGCCGGGCCGCGGAGGCGCTGTCGCTGATCAGCGTGGCCGCGGGGGTGTTGTTCCTGCTGTGGTGGGCACGGGACGCGGTGGGGACAGTGGCGCGTGCGCTGCGGTCGGGCGGATCGCCCGGCGATCCGTGGGACCCCGGCCGCGGCGCGCGTCCGAGAGAGGGCGCGGTGCTCTGGACGGGAGCCGCCATGGCGGTGGCGGCCCTGCTCGGGGCCCGCGCCCACCTCTGGGAGCCGGCCGTCGGCGTGGTCTACGCCCTGCTCACCGTGGCCCTCGTCTGCGGAGTAGTTACTGACGAGTAGCATAGGACCGGAACCCCTGCTAACAACGAGGAGCGAATCCGTGCCTTCCTCTCGTGACGTCGTGTTCGTGGACGGCGTGCGCACGCCTTTCGGCAGGTCGGGGCCGAAGGGGCTGTACGCGGAGACCCGCGCCGACGACCTGGTCGTCCGCGTCATCCGCGAGCTCATCAGGCGCAATCCCAACCTGCCCCCAGAGCGCGTGGACGAGGTCGCCATCGCCGCGACCACGCAGATCGGCGACCAGGGCCTGACGATCGGCCGATCGGCCGCCGTGCTGGCCGGGCTGCCCAAGTCCGTGCCCGGCTACGCGATCGACCGCATGTGCGCGGGCGCGATGACCGCGGTGACCACGGTCGCGGGCGGCATCGCGTTCGGCGCGTACGACGTGGCCATCGCCGGCGGCGTCGAGCACATGGGCCGCCACCCGATGGGCGAGGGCGTCGACCCGAACCCGCGTTTCCTGTCCGAGAAGCTGGTCGACCCGAGCGCGCTGGTCATGGGCATGACGGCGGAAAACCTGCACGACCGCTACCCGTCGATCAACAAGGACCGCGCCGACGCGTACGCGGTGCTGTCGCAGGAGAAGGCGGCCAAGGCGTACGCCGACGGCAAGATCCAGCCCGACCTGGTGCCGGCCGCGATCAGGACGGCGGAGCGGGGCTGGGGCCTGGCCGTCGAGGACGAGGCGCCGCGGCCGGGCACCACGATGGAAGGGCTGGGTGCGCTCAAGACGCCGTTCCGGCCGCACGGCCACGTCACGGCGGGCAACTCCTCCGGCATCAACGACGGCGCCACCGGGTGCGTGGTGGCCGCCGCGGACGTCGCGGCCGAGCTGGGGCTGGGGCCGAAGATGCGGCTGGTGTCGTACGCGTTCGCGGGGGTGGACCCCGAGGTGATGGGCGTGGGGCCGATCCCGTCCACGGAACGGGCACTCCGCCTGGCTGATCTCGAAATTTCGGATATCGGGCTGTTCGAGATCAACGAGGCGTTCGCCGTCCAGGTGCTGGCCTTCCTGGAGCACTTCGGCCTCGCCGACGACGATCCCCGCGTCAACCCCTACGGCGGCGCGATCGCCTACGGGCACCCGCTCGCCTCCTCCGGCGTGCGGCTGATGACGCAGCTCGCCCGGCAGTTCGGCGAGCGTCCCGACGTGCGTTACGGCATCACCACCATGTGCGTCGGCATGGGCATGGGCGGCACCGTGATCTGGGAGAACCTGGCATGAGTGAGATGGAGACGTGGCGGGCGCTGCTGAGCGAGCGCAACGCCGACGAGGTGGTCACCAAGGCGCTGGTGCGCGACGTGCAACTCCCCTACGGGGCCGGCACGATGGCGCTGATCACGCTGGACAACGGCTTCGACCACACCAAGCCCAACACGTTCGGCCCGCACGGGCTGTTCGCGCTGAACGGGGCGCTGTCGGAGATCGCCGAGCGTACCGACCTGGCCGCGGTGGGCGTGACGGGCAAGCCGTTCATCTTCGCCGTCGGCGCCGACCTCAAGGGCGCGGCGAGCGTGGCCGCGCGCGAGGAGGCGCTGGCCATCGGCGCGCTCGGGCACCACGTCTTCCGGCGGCTCGGTGAGCTGGCGGCCCCGTCGTTCGCGTTCGTCAACGGCGCGGCCATGGGCGGCGGCCTGGAGCTCGCGCTGCACTGCGCCTACCGGACGATCTCGGCGGGCGTGCCCGCGGTGGCGCTGCCGGAGTGCTTCCTCGGCCTGGTGCCCGGCTGGGGCGGCACGCAGCTCCTGCCGCGCCTCGTCGGCCCGGCGAAGGCGGTCAAGCTCATCATCGAGAACCCCTTGTCGAACAACCGCATGATCAAGGGCAGGGACGCGTACGAGCTGGGTGTCGCCGACGCGCTGTTCGAGCCCGCCGACTTCCTGGAGGAGTCGCTGCGCTGGGCCGCCCGCGTCGTCAAGGGCGAGGTCACGGTGGCGCGGCCGGCCCACGACGGCTGGGAGAAGGCGGTCGCCGACGCGCGGTTCCTGGTGGGCATGAAGCTGCGTGGCGCCTCCCCCGCGCCGTACCGGGCGCTCGACCTGATCGCGCTGGCCGAGACGGCCGGCCGCGACGAGGGCTTCGCCGCCGAGGACGAGGCGCTGGCCGACCTGCTCATGGGCGACGAGCTGCGGGCCGGGCTCTACTCGTTCGACCTGGTACAGCGCCGCGCCAAGCGCCCGGCGGGTGCTCCCGACGCCGCGCTGGCCCGCAAGGTCACCAAGGTCGGCGTGGTGGGCGCGGGGCTGATGGCCTCGCAGATGGCGCTGCTGTTCGCGCGCCGTCTGGAGGTGCCGGTCGTGCTGACCGACCTCGACCAGGCCCGCCTGGACAAGGGCGTCGGGTACGTACACGCCGAGGTGGCCAAGCTGCTGACCAAGGGCCGCATCTCTCAGGACCAGGCCAACCGGCTCACGTCGCTGGTGACGGGTTCGCTGACCAAGGACGCCTTCGCCGACGCCGACTTCGTGATCGAGGCCGTGTTCGAGGACCTGGCGGTCAAGAAGCAGGTGTTCGCCGAGGTCGAGGCCGTGGTGTCGGCCGAGTGCGTACTGGCCACCAACACCTCCTCGCTCTCGCTGACCGAGATGGGCGCCGACCTGGCCCACCCGGAGCGGCTGGTCGGCTTCCACTTCTTCAACCCGGTCGCGGTCATGCCGCTGCTGGAGATCATCAAGGGCGCCGCCACCGACGACGCCACGCTGGCCACCGCGTTCGCGCTGGGCAAGACGCTGAGGAAGTCGTCGGTGCTGGTGAAGGACGCGCCGGCGTTCGTGGTCAACCGGCTGCTCACCTGCTTCATGGGCGAGGTCGTGGCGGCCGTGGACGAGGGCACGCCGCTGGAGACCGCCGAGCACGCGCTCGACGGGCTCGGGCTGCCGATGACGCCGTTCGCGCTGCTGCAACTGGTCGGCCCGGCCGTCGGCCTGCACGTGGCCGAGACGCTGCACGCGGCCTTCCCCAACCGCTTCGGCGTCTCGGAGAACATGGGCAAGCTGGTCGCCTCGGGCAAGCCGGGCGTCTACCGGCCCGACTTCACGCTCGACCCCGAGGCGGTGGCGCTCTTCGCGGGCGGCTCGGCCCCGTCCACGGCCGAGCAGGTACGCGAGCGCGTGCTGGCGGCGCTGGCCGGGGAGATCCGGATCATGCTGGACGAGGGCGTGGTGGCCGCGCCGCAGGACATCGACCTGTGCATGATCCTCGGCGCCGGATGGCCGTTCCACCTGGGCGGGATCACCCCGCATCTGGACAGGACCGGCGTCGCGCGGCCCCGGTTCCTCCCGCCGGGAGTCGCCTCGCTGCCCGCCTGATTTTAAGGGGCCTTGAGGAGGCCCGTACGCGGGTCTCCTCACCTCTCCCCCGTCTCCGCCGTAGCGTTTGGTGCCGTCCTACGAACGGAGAGTAGTCATGATGAGAGCAGCCGGCACCATCGCACTCTGCGGCGCCTTCCTGCTGGGCACGTCGTCACCCACGCTGGCCGCACCTCCGCCCAAGGTGCAGCTCAAGATCGTCGATGCCGTCAAGGGCGGGGGCACGAAGACGGCCTGGCTCCACTGCGCGCCCGTCGGGGGCACCCACCCCAACGCCCGCGCGGCCTGCCGCCTGCTGCAGCAGGTCAAGGGCGAGCCGTCGCAGCTCAACGTGGCGCCGAACACCACGTGCACCAAGGAGATCGAGCCGCACGCGGTCGTGGTCGCCGGCCGCTGGCACAACACCCACGTGAAGTGGGCCAAGGTCTTCGTCAACGGCTGCCAGATGCGCGCGGCCACGGGAGCCGTCCTCGCGCTCTGACCGGGCGGGCAGGTCACCCGGCAGGGTCCGCGCGCTCGGCGTCCGGGCCGCTGCCGGGGGCCGCCACCCGGCTGTGCCGGTAGCCGTAGACGAAGTAGACGAGCACGCCGACGACCATCCACACCAGGAACCTCAGCCACGTCTGCACGGGCAGGTTGAGCATCAGGTAGAGGCATGCCAGCACGGACGCCACCGGCAGCACCGGCACCAGCGGCACCCGGAACCCCCGTGGCAGGTCGGGCCGGGTCCGCCGGAGGATCAGCACCCCGACCGACACCACCACGAACGCGAACAACGTCCCGATGTTGACCAGCTCGGCCAGCTCGCCGAACGACACGAACCCGGCCAGCGCCGTCGTGACCAGCCCGACGACGACCGTGAGCCGGGCCGGGGTGCCGTAGACGGGGTGCACCTTGGCCAGCGGGCGCGGCAGCAGCCCGTCGCGGCACATGGCGAACAGCACCCGGGTCTGGCCGAGCAGCAGCACGAGCACCACGGTCGTCAGGCCGGCGATCGCCCCCAGGCTGATGATCGTGGCCAGCCAGGCGTGGCCGACCGCGACGAAGGCGTCCGACAGCGGCGCTGACGTGCTCAGCCGGTCGTAGCGCTGCATGCCGACGACGACGAGCGAGACGGCCACGTACAGGACCGTGCAGATGGCCAGCGAGCCGATGATCCCGCGCGGTACGTCACGCTGCGGCTCGACGGTCTCCTCGGCGGCGGTGGCGACGATGTCGAACCCGATGAAGGCGAAGAACACGATCGCCGCCGCGGAGAAGATGCCGATCACCCCGAACGCCACCGGCGTGATCCCGAACAGCACCTGGATGAGCGGCGCCTTGAGCCCTTCGACGCGCGCCGTGGAGACCGCCTCGGGGATGAACGGCGTGTAGTTGGCGGCCTTGACGAAGAACAGCCCCGCCACGATGACCAGCAGCACCACCGCGATCTTGGTGGCGACCAGGATCAGGTTGATCCGCGAGGACAGCTTGATCCCGGCCACCAGCACCAGGGTGAGGATCAGCACGATGAGCACGGCCGGGATGTTCACCACCGGGTCGTCGCCGGCCACCGAGGCGGGCAGGCCGAGGCCGATGGACGACAGCAGCGAGGCGAAATAGCCCGACCAGCCGACCGCCACCACGGCGGCGGCCAGCGCCAGCTCAAGCGTCAGGTCCCAGCCGATCACCCAGGCGGGGAACTCGCCCAGGGTCGCGAAGGAGAAGGTGTAGGCGGAGCCGGCGACCGGGATCGTGGAGGCGAACTCGGCGTAGCACAGTGCCGCGAGCCCGCACACGATGCCCGCGACCACGAACGAGACCGCCACCGCCGGGCCCGCCATCTCCCTGGCGACCTGCCCCGTCAGCACGAAGATCCCGGTGCCGACGATCACGCCGATGCCGAAGACGGTCAGATCGGTGGCGGTCAGACGCTTTCGCAGTTGGTGCTCGGGGGCCTCGGTGTCGCGGATCGACTGCTCGACGCTCTTCGTGCGAAAGATCTCCACACCTGGTGATCCTTCCCACACCCCCCGTGATCACGCCCGCGCGGACCCGGCCCGCGGGGGCTCGCATGGAGCCCCCGCAGCAGGCGACCGGCCCTTCTGTCCGGGCAGGACCGTGACAGGCAGGACCGCGGCGGGCAGGGCCGCGGCGGGCAGGGCCGCGGCGGGCAGGTCAGGCGGAGGCAGGTCAGTGGGAGGCGGGCTCCACGGCGGAGGTACGCTTCGCGACCGCCTCGGTGATCTGACGGGCCAGGTCTTGGCCGGTCAGGCCGATCCGGCCGAGGATCGCGGCCCGCTTGGCGTGGTCGAGGAACTGCTGCGGGATGCCGTAGGTGCGTACGGGCACGTCGACGTCGGCGTCACGCAGCAGGCGGGCCACCGCGTCACCCACGCCGCCCACGCGGCCGTTGTCCTCGACGACCGCCACCAGCTTGTGGGCGGAGGCGGCCAGCACGAGCGCCTCGTCGAGCGGCTTGACCCAGCGGGGGTCGACCACGGTGGCCGGGATGCCCTGCGCGTCGAGCAGGACGGCGGCCTCCAGACAGACCTGGACCATCGGGCCGACGCCGACGAGCAGCACGCCGGGCTCTTCGTCGGCGGCGCGCAGGAGGTCCATCTCGCCCAGCTTGCCGACCGGCTCGACGGACTCGGCGACCGGGCCCTTGGGGAAGCGCAGCACGGTGGGGCCGTCGGTGACCTCGACGGCCTCGCGCAGCAGCTCGGTCAGCCGCTCGCCGTCGCGCGGCACCGCGATCCGGAGCCCGGGGACGACCTGGAGGATCGACAGGTCCCACATGCCGTTGTGGCTGGCGCCGTCGTCGCCCGTGACGCCCGCCCGGTCGAGCACGACCGTGACCGGCAGCCGGTGCAGGGCGACGTCCATGAGGAGCTGGTCGAAGGCCCGGTTGAGGAACGTGGCGTAGACGGCCACCACCGGGTGCAGGCCGCCGAGCGCGAGCCCGGCGGCGCTGGTCAGCGCGTGCTGCTCGGCGATGCCGACGTCGTAGATGCGCTCGGGGAACGCCTCGGCGAAGGCGTGCAGGCCGGTCGGGTGGAGCATGGCGGCGGTGATCGCGACCAGGTCGTCGCGCTCCTTGCCGAGTGTGACCAGCTCTTCGCTGAACACGTTGGTCCAGATGCGGCCCTTGGGCTTTTCCGCGCCGGTGGCCCGGTCGAAGGCGCCGGGCGAGTGGAACTGGTCTTCGTCGTGGTTTTCGGCGGGGCTGTAGCCGCGGCCCTTCTGGGTGAGGGCGTGCACGATGACGGGGCCGCGGAAGTCGCGGGCCTTGCGCAGCGCCGCCTCCATGGCCTGCTCGTCGTGGCCGTCGATGGGGCCGACGTATTTGAGGCCGAGGTCTTCGAACAGGGCCTGGGGCGCCAGGACGTCTTTGACGCCCTTCTTGAGCCCGTGCAGCGCGTCGTAGAGGACCGGAACATTCCCGATCTTGTCTTTGACGTATCCGAGCAGGTCCTCGTAGCGGCGGGTGACGCGCAGGGTGGACAGGTGGGAGGCCAGGCCGCCGATCGTGGGCGAGTAGGAGCGGCCGTTGTCGTTGACGACGATCACGACCGGCAGGTCTTCGACGGCGGCGATGTTGTTGAGCGCCTCCCAGGCCATGCCGCCGGTCAGGGCGCCGTCGCCGATCACCGCGACCACCGTGCGGTCGCGCTCGCCGCGCAGCTTGAACGCCTTGGCCAGGCCGTCGGCGTAGGACAGTGCGGTCGAGGCGTGGGAGTTTTCCACGAAGTCGTGCTCGGACTCGGCCTGGCTCGGGTAGCCGGACAGGCCGCCCTCCTGCTTGAGCGCCGCGAAGCCGGCGGCCCTGCCGGTGAGGACCTTGTGCACGTACGCCTGGTGGCCGGTGTCCCAGACGACGGGGTCGTCGGGGGAATCGAAGACGCGGTGGAGGGCGATGGTGAGCTCCACCACGCCGAGGTTGGGACCGAGGTGACCGCCGAACCTGGCGCACGAGTCGACGAGCACGTCACGGATCTCCCCCGCGAGCCGCGGCAACTCCTCGACACTGAGCCGTTTGACGTCATGCGGTCCCTTGATCGAGCCCAGCAACCCGCTCACGGATGCGACTCCCCTCTTCTTTTTGCGCCGATCCCAAGAGTGTAGTTCGCGGATGCCTCACTGACTCCATCGAGTCAAATCCACCCACATATGTCAGCTCTTGACCTAGTCTTTCGATACCTATGAACTCCGTCCCCAAAAGCCGACTTGTGACGCTCGTCGCAGCCGTGGTGGCGCTCGCCCTGGCCGTGGCCGCTCTGGTGCTCGTTCTGGCGGACGTGGCGACCACGTCCGCCGACCCGGTCAACGAGGCCCAGAAGTTAGCGTCCCCGCCCGCGAAGGCGCCCGGCAACGGCGATGCCAACGGCGGCGGCGATGGCAAGGGCAAGCAGCCGGCCACGCAGACGGGACAGAGCCTGGCGACGGCGAGCCGCCTCTACAGGACCGGCCGCCTCGCCGACGTGAACTGCTCGCCCGGCGCGCTCCCCGCGGGGAGCATGGTGGCCTACCGGCGGTTCCTGACCCGGGTGACGGCCTGCCTGAACAAGGCGTGGGGCGCGCAGTTCCGCAAGGCGAGGATCTCGTTCACCAAGCCGCGCCTGCGCATCATCACCAGCAAGGTGCACACGCCGTGCGGGGCGTGGAACACCGGCGCGGACGGCGTCTACTGCGCCGCCGACCGCACGATGTACCTGATGATCAGCAAGGACCAGCTCCGCAACCCGTTCCCGCTGGGCATCACCCGGCTGATCGCCCACGAGTACGGCCACCACGTCCAGCAGGTCTCCGGCATCTGGAGGTACTACTGGACGGCCCGCGCCATCGCCGGCAAGGCCAGGCGGCTGCAACTCTCGCGCAATTCCGAGTTGCAGGCCGAGTGCTTTTCCGCGGTCTTCATGAGCACGATGAAGGGCACGTCGCTGGTCACGGACGCCGACTGGGCGTACACGGTGAACTGGTTCAGGAAGAACGGCGCCAAGGGCTGGCCGCAGAACGACCACGGCAGAGGGCCGACGCAGGCGGCGTGGATGACGAGGGGTTTCAACCGGGGAACTCCCGGCGCGTGCAACACCTGGGCCGCCGATCCCCGAAAAGTCACCTGATGCCTCTTTAATCTGCCTTTACCTGGAACTCCCTCTTTAATAGGGTGCCTTCCCATGCGTATCCCCCGATTGGCGCTCATGGCGGGCGCCCTGGCGAGCGTGCTGTTCGCCGGTACCGCCCACGCGGCCACGTCCTCCGCGGCGCCGGCGTTCCAGCCGGCCCTGACGAAGAACCCGCTGTACAAGACGGGCAAGCTCGGCACGGACACGTGTGAGGAGCCGACGGTCCAGAACGGGACCGTCGAAGAGGCGACGGTCTACTTCGAGACCGTGATGGTCTGCCTCAAGAAGGCGTGGAGCCCCGTGGTCAAGAAGGCGGGCTACGGGTTCGGCTCGCCGAAGCTCGCCGTGGTGACCAAGGTGGGCGAGAAGACCCCGTGCGGACGCTTCCCCGCGGGCGCGCAGGCCCTCTACTGCCCGGCGGCGAAGTCGATCACCGTACTGCTCAGCCCGGAGATCGTCGAGGAGCCGACGAACCTGGCGCTGATGGTGGTGCTCGCCCACGAGTACGGCCACCACGTCCAGCAGATCACCGGCATCGGCAAGGCCACCGACGCCTTCTACGGCAGCAAGAAGGCCGACAAGCGCACGCTCGACGGCATCCGCCGCTCCGAGCTGCAGGCGCAGTGCCTGTCGGGCGCGTTCGTGGGCCGCGTGTGGACCTCGCTCGGCCGCGACGACGCCGACTGGGACGCGATACTCAAGTCCACGCACAACTTCCTCGACCTGAGCGCCATCGGCGTGAAGGTGCGCAGCGGCGCCGACCAGACGCACGGCAACGACAGCAACAACGCCCACTGGCTGCAGCGCGGCTTCACCGTCCAGTCGGCGAGCGCCTGCAACACCTGGACCGCCCCCGCGGCCAAGGTCCTTTAGACCCCTCCCCCACGAGATACCTCTACAAAACCCATCAGAACGCCTAAGATCCGCGATCATGCGCATATCCCTCATAGCGCTGGCCACGTGCGTGGTCGCGGGTCTGCTCGCACCCGCCTCCGCACGGGCCGCCGGCCGGGTCACGCAGGCCGGGCTGCTGAGCGCGATGGGCGAGGACGCGGCCCGCCAGTCCTGCGCGGTGCCCGCGATCCGGCTCGGGAGCGTGGCCTCACTCAGGTCCTTCCACCAGGCGATGGCCGACTGCGCCGACCGCTTCTGGTCCGGCCGGTTCGCCGCCGCCGGCCTGGCGTACAGCCCGCCCGAGGTGACGGTCACCACCGGGAACGACTCGGTGTGCGGGACGATCACCAGCAGCGGCGCGCAGTACTGCCCCGACCAACGCACGATCGTCATCCGGATCATGAAGAACGACCTGCGCGACCCCTTCAGGATGAACATCGCGCACTCCGTCGCCCACGAGTGGGGGCACCACGTGCAGCAGCTCATCGGGGTGCTGGACGCGCAGGCGGCGCTGTACGTGCCCGCCTCGGACGGGGCGCGCAAGCTGCTGAGCCACCGGCTGGAGATGCAGGCCGAATGCTTCGCCGGGGTCTTCTACCGGGCCACGCTCACGTCGATCGAACCGGGGATCACGTGGGAGGACTGGATCACGGCCGTACGGACGGCGGACGAGAGCGACGTCCACGGCAAGCCCCGCAACCTGGCGTTCTGGCAGGACCGGGGCTACCGGGGCGGATCCACGGCCGACTGCAACACGTGGACGGCCGACCGGGACAAGGTCGGCTGAGGAGTTCGAGCCCTCCCAAAGAGAAGGTCGCGGGGTCAGCCGTTGACGCGGGCGAGGACTTCCAGCGGGTCGGACAGGACGTGGGCGAAGGCCAGCTCGGCCGCGCCCACCAGCGTGGCGGAGTCGCCCAGCGCCGAAGTACGCAGCCGCAGCCGCTCCCGCTGCGGCGCCATGGCGTGCAGGGTGAGCTGCGAACGCACCTGGGCCGCCGAACCCAGATAGATCTCCCGCAGCATCCCCCCGAAGATCACCATCTCCGGGTTGAAGACGTTCACCAGGTTGGCCACGCCCAGCCCGAGCCAGTCGCCCACCCGGCTGAGCGCCTCCTGGGCCACGATGTCGCCCCGGTCGGCGGCGTCCACCACGGCGCGCACCGCGTCGCGGCCCTGCCGCCCCGCCGAGGCGCGCCCGGCCGACTCCAGCAGGGCCCGCTCCCCCACCTCCGCCTCCAGGCACCCGTGCGAGCCGCACCCGCAGGCGCGGCCCCCGGGATTGACGACCATGTGGCCGACCTCGCCACCGTAGCCTTCGTGACCGCCCAGCAGGTGGCCGGCGGCGATGATGCCGCCGCCGATGCCGACGTCACCGTGCAGGTAGATGAGGTCTCTGACGCCCGCGCCGACGCCCCGGCTGTGCTCGGCGAGCGCGCCCAGGTTCGCGTCGTTGCCCACGCTGACCGGCAGGCCCAGGCCGAGCCGTCGGCCCAGCTCCTCGCCGAACGGCACCTCCTCGGCCTTGAGGTTGGGCCCGAACCTGACCACGCCGTCGGCCTTGCGCACGCCGCCCGACACGGCCGCCGCCGCCCCCACGCAGACCGTGTCGTCGCGGGTCTTGCGGCGCATCAGCCGGGCGAACCCGGCCAGCACGCCCGTCAGCTCGTCCAGCTCGAACGTGTCGCGGTCGCGTACGGTCTCCCGCCGGTCGAGGATCACCCCGCCCAGCCCGACCCGCGCCGCCGCCAGCCGGTCTGGGCCCACGTCGAAGGCGAAGACGTAGACCCGCGCCGACTCGGGGCGCACCACGAGCGAGGGCCGCCCGGCGCGGCCCGTCTCGCGCGGCAGCTCCTCGCGCACCAGCCCGGCGGCGGTGAGGTCGGAGGTCAGCGCCATGATGGTGCTGCGGTTGAGCCCCAGCTTCGAGGTCAGCTCGGCGCGCGAGATCGGTCCGCCCAGGTGGACATGGCGCAGCAGCGCGCCGAGGTTGTGGCGCCTGATGTCCTCTTGGGAGGGGCCGGCACGCATCGTCTGAGGGTCCTTCAGGGGCTGTGAGTCGCTGCTCACCTTAGACCAGCGGCAGCCGCCCGCTTGCGCGCCAGCGCGTCGACGCCTGCGGCCAGCAGCAGTACAGACCCTGTGACCAGGTATTTCACGCTCGAACCGTACCCCATCAGACCCATGCCGTTCTCGATCACGGCCACCACGGCGCCGCCGAGCACGGCGTCGAGCACCCTGCCCTTGCCGCCGAAGAGGCTGGTGCCGCCGATCACGGCCGCGCCGACCGCGTACAGCAGGACGGAGGAGCCGCCCGTGTTCGGGTCGACGGAGCTGGCCCTCGACGCGGCCACGATCCCGCCGACGGCGGCCATCGCGGAGCAGATCACGAACGCGCTGATCTTGATCCGGTCCACCGGGATGCCGGCTCGCCGGGCGGCCTCGGTGTTGCCACCGACCGCGTACAGGTGACGTCCGAACGCGGTCCTGCGCAGCACCAGCGTCCAGGCGATGAGCAGCGCCAGGATGAGCGGCACCACGATCGGCACGCCGGTCAGCGAGACGAGCGCGGGGTTGCGGCTGCGTTCGAGGTTGAGCGCGAAGACCGCGAGCCCGGCGAACAGCGCCAGCAGGCCGACCCGGAACGCGATCAGCGAGAGCGGGTCGGCGACCAGGCCGCGTCTGGCGCGGTTGCCGGCCCGCCGGAGCTGCACGCCGGCGAACACCCCTACGCAGACCGCGTAGAGCACCCAGCCGAGCCAGGGCGCCAGGTTCCTGTTGGCGATGGCGACGACCACGCTGTCGCGGATGGAGATGTTCGTGCCCTCGTCGACCAGCACCAGCACCAGGCCCTGGAAGGCGAGGAAGGCGGCCAGCGTGACCACGAACGACGGTATGCCGACCTTGGCCACCAGCGTCCCCAGCACGGTGCCGATGATCACACCGGTCAGCACGGCGGCCGGCACGCACACGTACCAGGGCAGGCCGGCGCCGGTCAGCGTGACGGCGAGGACCGCCGCGCAGACCCCGCTGGCGAACCCCGCCGACAGGTCGATCTCGCCGAGCAGCAGCACGAACACCAGGCCCATGGCGATGAGCGTGATCGCCGCGCCCTGCGTGAACAGGTTGGCGAAGTTGATGGCGGTGACGAACGAGGGGCGGGCGGCGGCGAACACCACGCAGAGCACGACCAGGCCCAGCACGGCGGGCAGGGCGCCCATGTCGCCGCCGCGCACCCGCTGGACGTACGCGAGGAAGCTGTTCTTGATCGACGGGGCCTGCGCCGCCGCGACGATGGCCTCGCCGGGGAGTTCCTTGACCTTGTTCATGGAGCTGTTCACGGGGCTGTTCATCGGGCTGTTCGTGGGGCTGTTCATGAGGTGACCCCGTTCCTGAGGCCCAGTTCGCCGCTGCGGCCGGACGTGATCAGTTCGACCACCTGCGCGTGCGTCACGTCGGAGGTCCTGACCTGGGCGGCCATCCTGCCGAGGTAGAGCGCCGCGATCCGGTCGGAGACGGCGAACACGTCGTTCATGTTGTGCGAGATGAGCACCACGGCCAGGCCGGTGTCGGCCAACCGGCGCACCAGCTCAAGCACCTGCGCCGTCTGGGCCACGCCCAGCGCCGCGGTCGGCTCGTCGAGGATGACGACCTTGCTGTTCCACAGCACGGCCTTGGCGATGGCCACGGTCTGCCGCTGCCCTCCGGACAGGCTGGAGACCTGCTGCCTGATGGACTTCACCGTACGGACGGACAGGCCGCTGAGTGTCTTCTCGGCCAGCTCCTCCATGGTGTCCTCGTCGAGCAGCAGGCCGTTCCTGCGCTCCCTGCCGAGGAACATGTTCTGGACGATGTCGAGGTTGTCGCACAGGGCGAGGTCCTGGTAGACGATCTCGATGCCCAGCTCACCCGCGTCGCGGGGGCTGTGCACGTGGACGTCGCGGCCGTCGAAGAGGAGCTGGCCCGCGTCGATCGGATAGATGCCGCCGATGCACTTGACCAGCGTGGACTTGCCCGCGCCGTTGTCTCCGACCAGGGCGGTGACCTCGCCTGCGTAGGCCGAGAGCTCCACCTTGTGCAGCACCTTCACCGGACCGAAGCTCTTGTCGATCCCGCGCACTTCAAGGAGGGGGGTCATGTGGCTCCCTAGTGAGGGGCACGGCCGCGCTCGTGACGCGGGCCGTACCCCGCAGAGTTACTGAATTCCTGCCTCGGTGCACTTCTCGGCGAAGTCACCTGTGCACAGGTCCTCCTTCGTGACGTAACCGTCGGCCACCACGTCCTTGACGTTGTCGAAGTAGATGGCCTGCGGCTCCATCAGCTCGGCGGGCACGTCGCGGCCGGTCTCGGGGTCCTTGACGCTGCTGCTCGCGGCCGGCTTCTCGCCCTTGGCCAGCGCGACCGCGAGAGCCGCGGCGGCGTCGGCCTCCTTCTTGACGGCCTTGTAGACGGTCATGCACTGGTCGCCCGCCAGGATGTTCTGCAACCCCTGGACGGTGGCGTCCTGGCCGGTGACCGGGACCTTGCCGTTGAGGTTGTTCTTCTTCAGCACGGTGATGGCGGCGTTGCCGAGACCGTCGTTGGCGGCCAGCACGCCGGCGATCTTCGGCTGCTGGGTCAGCATCTGCTCGAAGATCGTGCCGGCCTGGGTGTTGTCCCATTCGGGCACGGCCTGGTCGGGGCCCTTGACATACTCGCCCGCGTCGAACTTGGGCTTCAGCACGCCGTCGTAGCCGTTCTTGAACAGGGTGGCGTTGTTGTCCGTCGGCGACCCGTTCAGGTAGGCCACGATCGGCTTGTCGGCCTTCTTGTCGGTCAGGCACTTGCTCAGCCCCTCGCCCTGGAGGGTGCCGACCTTGGTGTTGTCGAAGCTGACGTAGTACTCGGCGCCGCCGCCGAGCGTGAGCCGGTCGTAGTCGATCGTGGCCACGCCCTGCGACCTGGCCTTGTCGATCACCGTCTTGCCGGTGCCGCTGTCCAGGTTCACGATCATCAGGACTGTCGCGCCGTTGGTGATCATCTGGTCGGCGATGGTCTGGAACGCCGTCTTGTCGTTCTGGGCGTTCTGGATGTCGTACTGGACGCCGGCGGCGTCGAACGCCTCTTGGAGGTACTTGCGGTCCGCCGTCTCCCACCGGGCGGAGGACTTGCTGTCCGGCAGGATGACGCCGACCTTGCCCACCTTGGCCGGGGCGGCCGAGCCGGAGGCGGTCGAGGTCGAGGTCGTGGTCTGACCGCTGTCGCCCCCGCAGGCGGTGAGACCGAGGGCGAGCGCGGCTGCCGCGGCGGTCATGCTGAGGATCCCCTTGCGCATGGTGCAGGGTCCTTTCTTCCGGAGGGGCCCGGATGAATGTTGTTTGCGGCAACGTATTTCGGGATGGAGCACTTTGGAAGGGGGTGGCGGGGGCTAGTTTGTTGTTTCCGGTAACAATCCAGAAACGTCGGCTCAACGCTCCCGACTCTTCCTGTCTGAGCGTGTGAGCGGTAGATGGCCAGTGTGAGCAGTAGTTGGCCACCCTGAGAGCGGTAGTTGGTCACCCGCTGTGCCGAGCCACGACAGTTGGCACCTGGCCAGGCCGGTTGGCACCGTCCTCGGTCATCCATGCCAAGATTCGAGGGGTGGAGATGACCGACATCACGCGCGCGATCGCGGCTGCGACTTCGGTCGCCGCATCGCTCAACCTGCCGACCAACGACGCAATCGTTCTCCACAACTCGAACAGGCTGGCGCTGCGGCTGACGCCGTGCGATGTCCTTGCCCGGGTCGCCCCCGTGCGACATGAGGCTGCACAGTTTGAAGTCGAGCTCGCTCAACGGCTCGCCCAGGTCGGATGCCCGACGGGCCTCTTGGACCCTCGGGCGGACCCACTTGTGTACACGCGCGATGGCTTCAGAGTGACGCTGTGGACCTACTACGAACCCGTGACACCTCACACCTCACCAGTCGACTACGCCAAGGCGCTGGAGCAACTGCACGACGGCATGCGCAAGGTTGACGTGCCGAGCCCGCGGTTCACGGATCGAATCGCGGAGGCGGAAGACGTCGTTGCCAACCCGCATCTCTCGCCAGAGCTGGCCGACGCGGACCGCACGTTCCTCAGCAGCAGACTGGGAAGCCTGCGACGGGCGATCGAGGACCGCGGCGCCGTAGAGCAGCTGCTGCACGGCGAGCCGCATCCAGGCAATGTGCTCGGCACGAAGGACGGCCCGCTGTTCATCGACCTTGAGACATGCTGCCGTGGACCCGTCGAGTTCGATCTCGCCCATGTCCCCGAGGCGGTCTGCGAGCACTATCCGAACGTTGACCAAGGACTGCTGGACGAGTGCCGGCAGCTCGTTCTCGCGATGGTCGCAGCCTGGCGCTGGGAACCTGGCGACCAGCTTCCGAACGGGCGGCGATTCGGAGAGGAATTCTTGCGCTCGCTGCGCAAGGGTCCTCCTTGGCCGACACTCGACACGGTCACCAGGCGACTGGATGGTCCGTAGAAATCACCGAAGGTCACGTGAAAGCGGCAAGGAACCAAGCGACGATACTGTCGCCGTTGCAACCCCATGCGCGCCACCTATAGCTGGGGGTCGCAGTGACTGGGCGATGGCCTCGCTCATCGTGGCCACCTATCGCTCCCAACGGCCATCTGTCGTTCACAGCCTCACTGTCGCGGCTGTCGTGCGGGTGCTTCATCACCCTCCGAGGTCATTAGCCGTCCGCGCTAGGATTGAGCCGCATGACGATCTTCGGTACGCCGATCGACGTGCGCCCGCTCTTCCCTGTCGAGCGGCGTGCCCTGCTCGCACTGCTGCGCGACCTGAGCCCGCAAGACTGGGCCAAGCCGACGGTCTGCCCGGGATGGGACGTCCACGACGTCGTCGGCCATGTCCTCAATGACTACCTGCGGCGCATCTCGGGAGGCCGTGACGGGCATGCGGGCGCGCGCTTCGCCGAGGGCGAGACGCTGCCCGGCTACCTGACACGGGTCAACGGCGAGTTCGTCCAGGCGACCCGCCAGATCAGCCCTGAGCTGCTCATCGAGCTGCTTGAGCACTTGGGGCATCGGCTCGACGCCCTCTGGGCCTCCCGTGAGCTGGAGGCGCCCGCCGACCTGAACGTGTCGTGGGCCGCCACCGACGTCGCCAGCCCCGCCTGGCTGGACATCGGGCGCGAATACACCGAGTTCTGGGTGCACCAGCAGCAGGTCCGCGACGCCGTCGCCCGGCCGGGGGCCACCGAGCCCGCGCTCCTGGCCCCGGTGCTGGACCTTTTCGCGCGTGCTCTCCCGCAGAGCCTGCGGGGGCACGACCGGCCTGAGGGGACGGTGGCCGAGTTGGAGGTGCTCGGGGCCGCGGGCGGACGGTGGAGCGCGGCCCGGCAGGAGGGCCGGTGGCACATGGCGGCACCGGGGCCCGAGCCGGAGGCCCGCGTCACGATGGACCAGGACACCTTCTGGCGGCTCGCCACCCGGGGCATCACCGTCGAACAGGCCCGCGACCGCTCCCGGACGAGCGGCGACCCCGAGCTCACCGCCGCCATGACAGCTCTCCTCGCGGTCGTCGCCTGACCGGCGCCGGGAACCTTCGCCGGGGAACCTTCGCCGACGTTTCCTGAACCCCGGCACGTGCGCGCCATCAGAGGTCAGACACAGGCACAGCCACAGTCGCGGTCATGGTCGGGGTCATGGTCGGGGTCATGGTCGGGGTCATGGTCGGGGTCACAGTCACGAGCCCGCGGTCACTGTCACGCCCGTTACCTGGACGCCTGGTTCGACGAGCTGGGCCTGGACCAGGTGGTGCTGGTCGGTCACGACTGGGGCGGGGCGCTGGCCTTCGACTGGGCCGCCCGCCATCCCGACCGCGTCCGGGGCGTCGCCTTCTTCGAGACGATCGTCCGCCCGATCTCCTGGAGCGAACTGGGCGAGGGGCCGCGCTCGCGCGCCGAGGCCATACGCGGGCCGCAGGGCGCGAGCCTGGTCCTCGACCAGGACTTCTTCGTACGGTCGGCATTCACCGGCGGCGTGCTCAACCCGCGGACGAACAGGAGCTGCGGGCCTACCTGGAGCCCTACCCCACTCCGGAAAGCCGCCGCCCCATCCTGGAGTGGGCCCGCTCGCTGCCCCTCGACGGCGAGCCCGCCGACGTCGCCGAACGCGTCGAGGAGTACGACCGGTGGCTGGCCGCCAGCACCGAGGCGCCCAAGCTCCTGCTCACCTTCGACTCCTCCCCGACCCTCCTCATCAACGACCGGATGATCGAGTGGTGCACCGCCGACATCGCCACCCTGGAGACGGAGCACTGCGGCCCGTCCGGCCACCACGCCCCGAGGACCAGCCCCAGGCCATCGCCAAAGCGATCACCGCCTGGGCCGCCCGCCACGATCTGTGACCGCCTCCCCAGCGTGAGCGCCGCTCATGCACCAGCCCGCCCATGGGGTGGAACGGCCCACCCCACGGGCGGAACAACGAGCCTCCCGTCAGGGTCCACCTCATCGGGCGGAGCTCAGGGTCCACCTCGTCGGGCGGAGCGGAAGAGGCCGGACCCCGGGTCAGGATCCCCAGAGCTGCGTGACGACGTTCTGCGCGATCAGTCCCACGGCCGAGGCCGCCGCCACGACCAGGACCGCCACCCGTACCCTGCCCCCGTCGAGATGACGCCGCAGCGGCCCCGACACCAGGAACCCCAGCACCATGGGCACGATCAGCACACCCCCGGTGAGCAGCGCCTGGGCGGGCAGTTCGTCCACGAACGCGAGGATGGCCAGCGACTGCGCGGCGCTCAGGAAGAAGAACATCGCCAGCGTGGCCCTGATCTGCGGGCCCTTGGCGTCCTGGTAGACGAGCGCGATGGGCGGGCCGCCGATGCCGGTGGCGGTGCCGGTGACACCTGACACGAAGCCCGCCGAAGTGATCGTGTAGCTGTTGCGCGGCACGCTCAGCGCCCTGGCGGTCAGCGCCACGGCCACCAGCACCATGACCGCCACCAGGATGCCTCGGGTGTATACGGAAACGTAGACAATAATGACTGCGCCTAAGGCACTACCGGGCAACCTGCCGAGGATCGCGAACCCCACCCCGCGCCAGTCCACCTTCCGCCATTCGACGGCCAGCGTGAACAACGGAAGGGTCAGGTTGACGACCTGGATGGCGCCGGGCATGAGGTCGGGCGCCAGCAGGGTGAGCATGGGGGCCGCGACCAGGCCGAGCCCGAAACCCACGGCCCCCTGGACGATCGACCCCACCAAAACCGCCAAACCACCTATAAGAACCACCAACACCGCATTAGTCATGCACGAGAGTCAATCATCTTTACTCTCTGTTGCCGCAATATCTGCGAGAGTGACCGCCGCACGGTAGAGTCGTCGACGACGCGGACGTAGCCTCTGGAGTATGAACATGAAGTCAAAAGCGGCGACAACGATACGCGTCAGCGTCACCACCCGAGACCGCCTAGCCCGCATCGCACGACAGGAGGGCCGAAACATGACCGAGGTACTCAACGACGCCATCACCAATTACGAGCAGAAGCAGTTCTGGGAGACCGTCAACGAGCAGATCGAGCGGACCCAGCGCGAAGACCCGCAAGCTTGGGCCGACTATCTCGCCGAGCGCGAGCTCGTGCTGGGCCCTCGCCCCCGCGCCCGCCAGGTCGCGCCCGAATGGGAGGGCCTGATCGTATTTCCCGAGGAGAGACAGTGAAGCTAGCGCAAGGTGACATCTGGTTCACCCGGTTCGGCCGACCGACTGGTCGTGAGCAGGGTTTCGACCGCCCGGCTCTGATCGTCAGCAACGACAATCTCAACCAGTCACGCCTTGATCTCGTCCTGGCCGTGCCGCTGACCACGCGCGATCGCGGATACGTCACCCACATCCGCCTCGGGCGCGACAGCACCGGCCTGGCCAAGACGAGTTGGGCGATGGTGGAGCAGGTCAGGGCCATCTCCCCCGACCGGTTCGACTTCTTCGTCGGCAGCGTGCCGGAGGAGGTGGTGGCAGAAGCAGTCACCGTGCTGAAGCGGATGATCTGAGCGCCGCCCGGCGAAATAAGAGTTCGCCGGGTGGCTCTCCTCATCCTGCCACAGTCGGGTGCCTCCAGGCTGCCCAGCGTGCCACTCTCGCCCCTCAACCTCACCCTTACCACGCTGGCCACCCGCCTCTCTCCTCACGCCACCGCCCAGTCGGTGGCCCGGGCTGGTAGCACGCCGGAGGGGCCGATCAGTTCGGGTGGGATCCCGCAGAACCAGAGGCACCCTCGGACGGTCGTGAAATGTCTGGATCGGCCCACCGCCTGAAGACCTCTGGTCGGTCCCCATCGCAAAGGTGACCTGGGAACCCGCCGTCACCGCATGACAAGAGCCGCCCCGCGGGGGGTGTCCCGCAGGGCGGCTCTCATGGGTGTCGGGTGGTTCCCCCGATTTGGGCGCGTGAGGATCGCGCCCAACCCCCGGCCCTACGGCCAAGGGTTCCCCGGCCCCCGTCTCGGCTCTTGACCGGGCGGGAGCGCGGGAAGCTCTGACTCGCTAATCAAGCCTCACAAAGCGAGCCTCACCTGGCGGGCCTCACTTGGCGAGCAGGGAGCGGAGCACGTACTGCATGATGCCCCCGTGCCGGTAGTAGTCGGCCTCGCCCGGCGTGTCGATGCGGACCACCGCGTCGAACTCGACCCCGTCACCGGACGAGGACGGCGCCGTGGCCTTCACGCGCACCGTGCGCGGGATGCCGCCGCTGTTGAGCTCTTCGACGCCCGTGATGTCGAACGTCTCCTCGCCCGTCAGCCCCAGCGACTCCGCCGTGGCGCCCTCGGGGAACTGCAGCGGCAGCACGCCCATGCCGATCAGGTTGGAGCGGTGGATGCGCTCGTACGACTCGGCGATGACCGCGCGCACGCCCAGCAGCGCCGTGCCCTTGGCCGCCCAGTCGCGCGAGGAGCCCGAGCCGTATTCCTTGCCGGACAGCACCACGAGGGGCGTACCGGCGGCGGCGTAGTTGACCGAGGCGTCGTAGATGAACGACACCGGACCGTCGGGCTGGGTGAAGTCGCGGGTGTAGCCGCCCTCGGTGCCCGGCGCGATCTGGTTGCGCAGGCGGATGTTGGCGAACGTGCCCCGGATCATCACCTCGTGGTTGCCGCGCCGGGAGCCGTAGGAGTTGAAGTCTTTCACCTCGACGCCGTTGGCCTGCAGGTATTGCGCGGCCGGGGTGCCGGTCTTGATGGAGCCGGCCGGCGAGATGTGGTCGGTGGTGACCGAGTCGCCGACCTTGACCAGCACGCGGGCCCCGGTGATGTCGGTGACCGGCTCGGGCTTGGACGGCATGCCGTCGAAGTAGGGAGCCTTGCGCACGTAGGTCGAGGACGGGTCCCACTCGAACGTGTCGCCGGTCGGGATCGGCAGCGAGCGCCAGTGGTCGTCGCCCTTGAACACGTCGGCGTAGTCGCGCTCGAACATGTCGCGGCCGATCGAGGAGTTGACCACCGCCGAGATCTCCTCGGGCGACGGCCAGATGTCGCGCAGGTAGACCGGCTCGCCGTCGGCGCCCACGCCGAGCGGCTCGGTGTCGAGGTCGAGGTCCAAGGTCCCGGCCAGCGCGTAGGCCACCACGAGCGGCGGCGAGGCCAGGTAGTTCATCTTGACGTCGGGGTTGATGCGGCCCTCGAAGTTGCGGTTGCCGGACAGCACGGCGGTGACGGCCAGGTCGTTGGCCTGGATGGCGTCGGAGATCTCCGGCAGCAGCGGGCCCGAGTTGCCGATGCAGGTGGTGCAGCCGTAGCCGACGAGGTTGAAGCCGATCTTGTCGAGGTAGGGCTGGAGGCCGGAGCGCTCGAAGTAGCCGGTGACCACCTGCGAGCCGGGGGCCAGCGAGGTCTTGACCCACGGCTTGCGGGTCAAGCCCTTCTCGACGGCGTTGCGGGCCAGCAGGGCCGCGCCGAGCATGACGTACGGGTTGGAGGTGTTGGTGCACGAGGTGATCGCGGCGATGGAGACGATGCCGTGGTCGATCTCGAACGAGGTGCCGTCGGCCAGCGTGACGGGCACCGGCTTGTGCGGCCGGGCGCCGTTGGCGCGGGCGTTGGAGGCGGGCGCGTCGGAGGCGGGGAAGGTCTCCTCGACGGCCTCGTCGACGCTGTCGGTCACGTAGTTCTGCACGTCGTGGCGCCAGGTGGTCTTGGCGGCCGACAGGGCGATGCGGTCCTGCGGGCGCTTGGGGCCGGCGATCGACGGGACGACGGTGGCCAGGTCGAGCTCGATGTATTCGGAGAACACCGGCTCGGGCGCGGCCGGGTCGAGCCACAGGCCCTGGGCCTTGGCGTACGCCTCGACGAGGGCGATCTGCTCCTCGGAGCGGCCGGTCAGGCGCAGGTAGCCGATGGTCTGGCCGTCGATGGGGAAGATCGCGCAGGTGGAGCCGAACTCGGGGCTCATGTTGCCGATCGTGGCCCGGTCGGCCAGCGGCACGGACGTGACGCCCTCGCCGTAGAACTCCACGAACTTGCCGACCACGCCGTGCTTGCGCAGGATCTCGGTGATGGTCAGCACCAGGTCGGTGGCGGTGGCACCGGCGGGCAGCTTGCCGCTGAGCTTGAAGCCGACCACGCGCGGGATGAGCATGGAGATCGGCTGGCCGAGCATCGCGGCCTCGGCCTCGATGCCGCCGACGCCCCAGCCCAGCACGCCGATGCCGTTCTCCATCGTGGTGTGGGAGTCGGTGCCGACGCAGGTGTCGGGGTAGGCCTTCCCGTCGCGCGTCATCACCACGCGGGCCAGGTGCTCGATGTTGACCTGGTGGACGATGCCGGTGCCGGGGGGCACGACCTTGAACTCGTCGAAGGCCGTCTGGCCCCAGCGCAGGAACTGGTAGCGCTCGCGGTTGCGCTCGTACTCGCGCTCGACGTTGCGCTGGAAGGCGTCGGGGTGGCCGAAGTAGTCGACGATGACCGAGTGGTCGATGACCATCTCGGCGGGCGCGAGCGGGTTGATGCGGGAGGCGTCGCCGCCGAGGTCGCGTACGGCCTCGCGCATCGTGGCCAGGTCGACGACGCAGGGCACGCCGGTGAAGTCCTGCATGATGACGCGGGCGGGGGTGAACTGGATCTCCACGCTCGGCGTCGCGGCCGGGTCCCAGCCGCCCAGCGCCCGGATGTGGTCGGCGGTGATGTTCGCGCCGTCCTCGGTGCGGAGGAGGTTTTCCAGCAGGATTTTCAGGCTGTACGGGAGACGTGCGGCGCCCTCGACGGCATCCAGCCGGAAGATCTCATATGACGCGTCGCCGACGCGTAGCGTGTCACGGCTGCCGAAGCTGTTCGCGGACACGGTGATTCGCCTCCTCCATAGACAGGTGTTCAGACAGAATCCTGCCGCATCGCGCGACTGGGGAGCACGTAAGGCAACCCTAACTCGCAGGCCGCGGCGGATGTCTCGACGTCAAGATATCTCTAGGATATCTCGACATCAAGTTAAACCGGCGCCAGCCGCCAGAACAGCAGCCCGACGATCGCCACCGACAGCGCCGGGGCCAGGATCTTCTGCTCGAACTTCCTGCCCGTCTTGATGCCGATCTTCCACGGCAGCACGAACTTGGCCCTCAGCGGCCACAACACCGGGCAGCCCCGCTCGGTCATGCAGTCGCCGACGACATGGATGAAGCAGCCGATCGCCACCGCGAGCCCCAGCCAGGCGTAGCCCACGCCGAGGGAGAGGAAGACGGCGTAGAGTCCGGCGGTGAGACCCACGTTGATCAGCGCGGATCCGATCTTGTTGCCCGGGATGCCGACGCCGATGGCGCGCAGGGCGAGCCCGATGAGCAGCACCACCATGACGTCGCGCCCGATCGGATAGGTGTCGGCCAGCCAGTGCGCACCTAACCCGAGCGCCACGGCGAACACCAACGAGTGCGTCGCGCCGCGGTGCCCGCCGGCAAGCCAGGAGACGGCCTTGCTGAGCGCCCACGTGATCGGCCCGAACGTCTGCGCGATCGTCGCGCTGGGGTGGTCGAGGTCGGGCAGCATGGCGGCGCCCGCGCAGAGGATCGCGCCGGCGATCAGCTCCGCGGGGGTGAGCGCATTGGCCATGATCCCGGTGTCGATGTAGCGGGAGGACTCGTTCAGCAGCGGGAGGGCGGCGAGGGGAGGCGCCAGCCCCAGCCAGGCGATGGCCCCCGTCATCGCGTGCGTGTGCCCCATCATGATCGGGACTGTACGGCAAAGAAGTTCTTTACGCGCCGAGGCGTGCCGGAGCCTTCCCCGGGAAGTGCCCGCAAACGCAGACGAGGCCGCCTCCGCGGCGACAGCACCCCCCAGCCCTGCCGACGCGGAACGACCTCGTCCGACGTGAATAACGACGCCCTCCCCGATCCTGTTCCCGGATTCCGCAACTTTTTCGTGATCTGGCTCACTCCTCCGCGGGGCTTGCTGACGACATACTATCGATATATCGTTGACGCATCGAGAATAGATCACGATATAGGGGGAAAGATGACTCACAACATGGCGGCGAGCGGCCCCTGGCCCGGCGCACACGACTACAAGCGGGCGGCCCGCGAGGCGTTCCACGCGATGGCCGACGCCTTCGAGCAGATCGGCGGCCACCGGGGCGGTCGCAGGGGCGGCCCAGAAGAGCACCGCCGGCGCGGCGGGAGGGGCGGGCCCGGCCCGTTCCCGTTCGACTTCGGGCGCGGCGGCCCCTGGGGCGGCCCGGGCGGGCCGTGGGGCGGCCACCGAGGCTGGGGCGGCCGGGGCCGCAAGGCCAAGCGGGGCGACGTACGCGCCGCGATCCTGGCCCTGCTCGCCGAGGAGCCGCGCAACGGCTACCAGGTCATCCAGGAGATCGCCGAGCGCAGCGAGGGCGGCTGGAAGCCCAGCCCCGGCGCCGTCTACCCGGCGTTGCAGCAGCTCACCGACGAGGGCCTGGTGATCCCGGAGGAGAACGAGGGTCGCAAGACCTTCCGCCTCACCGATGAGGGCCGCAACTACATCGAGGCGCACGCCGATGAAGTCCGCGCCCCGTGGGACGAGATGCGCCCAGACATCGACGACAACACCGCTGATCTTTGGCATATCGCCCGGCAGTCGGCATTCGCCATGATGCAGGTTCTTCAGACCGGAAACGACGCACAAATCCGCGAAGCGCGTAAGACTCTGGTTGAGACCCGGCGCAAGCTCTACCAGATCCTGGCCGACGGCGACCCGGGCGAGGAGTGATACCCGACGTTCGGGGAGAGCGAGGAATCCAGGCGTGGACCGCAACGAACTCCGCAGCGAACTCCGCATCGGCGATGCCGAGCGCGAGCAGACGATGGCCGACCTGCGCGAGCACTTCGCGCAGGGCCGCCTGACCCACGAGGAGCTCGACGAGCGACTCGACCAGACACTGGCCGCCAAGACGGTCCGTGACCTCGCGCAGGTGACGGCCGACCTCCCGGGGCAGCGGCCCGCCTACCAGGAGCCCGTCTCCCCCTACGGGGCGGGCGACTGGCGGGCGACCGTGCACGCCCACATGCACGCCCAGCAGCACCAGATACAGGCCATGCGGGACGCGCAGCGGGAGATGCACCGCGCCGCGTGGGCCGCCCGGCGCGGGCAGATGCGGCACCGGCACCGGGGGCCGCACCCGTTCCTGCCGATGTTGTTCGTGCTCATGATGCTGGGGCTGATCATCGGCGGTTTCGGGATCTTCAAGGTGCTGTTCGTGGTGTGGCTGGGGGCCATGCTGTTCAGCCTCGCGCACCGGCGTTTCCACTACCGCGGCTGACGGCCCGCCCAGATCGTTTTGGGCCTTGACCGGGTCAGGGGCGCCACTGATGATCTGGGGCGGGTCTTCAGAGCGAAGGGGAAAGCCGCATGACCGAGCAGGGCACTCCGGTCCGTCTCACGAATCCGTTCGTCGCCGTCGCCGTCGCCGACGCCGGCGGCCTCGTCCTGGACGTGCCGGAGTACCAGGCCGGTTTCGACCGTGACCACGCGGCCTGCGTCGAGCCGATGTGGAAGCTCGAACGCGCGCAGGACTTCTACGAGCCCGACGTGGCGAGCTGGCGGGCCATGATGGACGGCGACTGGGAGCGTTCCCTGGCCCTGATCGAGCGCGTGGCCGGGCCGCTGGCCGACTATTTCCTGCGCCGCCAGCCGGTCAGACGGGTGCGGGTGGTCGAGTTGCCGGTCACCGCGTACCTGCAGTGGGAGATGCACGTGCTCGCGCTGCGTGCGGCGGCGGGCTCCCCGTGCCGGGTGGTGCCGGGGGCCCGCGTGGCAGCCCTGGACCCCGTGCCCGAGCTGGTGATCTTCTCTCCCTCCCTGATGTACGAGGTGCTCTACGACGAGTACGGCGGGGGCCGGGGCGGTCGGCGGATCACCGACCCCGCGGTCGTCACCCCGTGCCTGCGAGCCGTCCAGGGATTGTTCGAGGAGGGCGAGGACGTGCGCGACTTCCACGCGCGGGAGATCGTGCCGCTGCCCCCGCCCGTGGTCACCGACGAGATGCGGGCCGCCGTGCCCCGCTACGGGCACCGCACCGAGGAGTTCAGGGTCTGACCGTACGGCGCGCCGTCTGGTCGTCCGTCACAGCCAGCCCATGCGCTGGGCCGTGCGGATGGCCTCCAGGCGGTTCTGGGCGCTCAGCTTGGTCATGGCGCTGGACAGGTAGTTGCGTACGGTGCCCTCGGTCAGGTGCAGCTCGGCGGCGATCCTGGAGATCGTGGCGCCGTCGCCCGCCAGGCGCAGGGCGTCGCGCTCGCGCTCGGTCAGCGGGCTGTCACCCGCGGCCATCGCGGCGGCGGCCAGCTCGGCGTCGAGGTAGCGCCCGCCCGACTGGACCTTGCGGATGGCCATCGCCAGCTCCTCGGCCGAGGCGTCCTTGCCGAGGAAGCCGCTGACGCCCGCCGCCATGGCCCGGCGCAGGTAGCCGGGACGGCCCAGGCTCGTCAGGATGACGATCTTGCACTGGGAGCTGATCTGCTCGGCCGCGCTGAGCCCGTCCATGCCGGGCATCTCGATGTCGAGCACGGCCACGTCGGGCCGGTGCGCGGCGACCGCCGCCACGACCTCGTCGCCCCGGCCGACCTGGGCGACGACCTCGATGCCCTCCTCAAGGTCGAGCAGGGCCGCGATGGCGCCGCGGATCAGGTGCTCGTCGTCGGCCAGCAGCACGCGGGTGGTCATGCCGGCACCGCCGCCCGCAGCAGGTAGCGACCGCCCTGGGCCGGTTGGGCCTCCAGGGTGCCGCCCACCGCGCGCACCCGCTGGGCCAGCCCGGCCAGGCCGTTGGGCGCGTGCTCGCCCACCGGGCCGCTCACCCCGTCGTTGGACATCTCCAGCACCCCATCCTCGATCGTGATCGTGCAGCGTTCGGCCTTGCTGTGCTTGAGGACGTTCGTCGCGCCCTCGCGTACGACGATGGCCAGCAGCGTGCGGGTCTCAGGAGCCAGCGCGCCGGTGTCGGCGTGCACGACGCAGCGTACGTCGGCGGCCTCCAGGACCGCGCGCACGCTGGCCAGCACCTCGTCGAGGTCGACGGCCCGGTAGTTCTGCACGACGGTGCGCACCTCGCGCAGCGACCGCCTGGCCAGGTCGCGCACCTCGAACATCTCGGCCGCCGCGGCCTCCCGGTCGCGCTCCAGCATCCGCTCGGCCTGCGCCGTCCTGGCCGCCACGTCGGTGAGGCTCTGCCCGAGCAGGTCGTTGAGGTCGCGGGCGAAGCGCAGCCGCTCTTCCGAGACGGCCAGCCTGGCCATCGCCTCCTGCCCGTCGTGGGCCTCCACGGTCAGGTGCCACAGCTTCAGGTTGGCCCACACCACGCCGACGCTGATCACCGTGAACCCGGTCTGGACCAGGACCATCAGCCAGACCATATAGCCGCCCAGCACCGTGATGTACAGGTTGAAGGCCACGATCGTGGCGGCCGACGCGGCGATGATCGTACGTCTGCGGACGAACGGGGTCAGCAGCCCCAGCCAGGTGGGCACCGACCACACCTGTCCGACCATGGCCAGCGCCAGCGCGATCACCCCGGTCACCGTCAGGACCGCCGTCGGCGGCCGGCCCCCGCGCACCGCGACCCGGAACGGCCGGAAGCTCAGCACGTTGAAGACCAGCAGCAGGACGACCCCGGCCGCGATGATCGGCCACGCCACGCCCGCCTGCAAGCGCAGGGAGAAGTCGTAGTAGCCGAAAAGGGGGAACACCAGCAGGGCGTCGGTGCAGTAGATGATCAGCCACTGGACCTTCGTCAGCCTCGGCGCGTTCCTGATCCGCTCGAACGCCCTCACCCCGGCACCACCGCCCGCAGCCGGAACTCCCCGCCCCCCGTGGGCCCGGCGGAGAACGAGCCACCCGCCGTGACCAGCCGCTCCGACAGGCCGCGCAGGCCGTTGCCGGGCGTCGCCGCCGTGCCGTCCACCCCGTCGTTGACCATCTCCAGCACCCCCGCGTCGATCGTGATCGCGCAGCGCGTGGCCGCGCTGTGCTTGAGGATGTTCGTGCCGCCCTCGCGCACCGCCCAGGCCAGCAACGTCCTGGCGGCCGGCGACAGGTCGCCGGTGCTGGCCTCGACCACGCAGTGCGCGCCCGCCGCCGCCAGCGCCGCGCGCACCCCTGCCAGCTCCTCGTCCAGGTCGAGGGCCTGGTAGCCGTGCACCGCCTGCTGCACCTCGGCCAGCGACTCCCCGGCCAGCTCGCGTACGGCGGACATCTCGGCCGCCGCCCGGCCCGCGTCCTTGGTCGCCAGCTTGGCGGCCAGCTCGCTCTTCAGCGTGATGACCGACAGGCTGTGCCCGAGCAGGTCGTGCAGGTCACGTGCGAAGCGCAGCCGCTCCTCCGCGACCGCGAGCCGGGCCCTGGCCTCCCTGCTCCTGTGTGCGTCTCTGATCACCCACCAGAGCCAGCGCCACAGCAGCATGGCCCCGACCACGACCGCGCTCATGGCCGCCTGGCCGAGCAGCACGCCCGGCCAGGAGTTGCCGGTCCTGTACACCACGTAGGCGCTCACCAGGAGGACCGTGCCCGCGCCCACCGCGAGCGTCGCCCGCGGCCTGAGGTGGAGGGCGGCCATCGACAGCCACAGCGCCGTGGAGTCCATCCACATGCTTCGCGTATCCATGCCGATGGGCGCGAACACGAGCAACGCCGCCGAGAGCATCCCGCCGAGCACCAGCCGCCAGCCCAGCCCCGAACCGCGGTCGAAGCCCGCGCGCAGCAGCAACGGGACGAGCCCGTAGAAGGCGATCGACAGGACGATGACGCCCGCCGCCCTGACGATCGAGATCCTGCCCGCCAGCGCCTCCCCGACCGTGAAGATCACCGACACGACGAGCAAGAGGCAGATCGTGGCGTCCATCCAGTAGATCAGCAGATTTCTCGCGGAATCGGAACGCGCCGCCATCACGCCCTCCCCGCCGACTCGACGCTCCCCCGTCAGCGGAATCCTATCTTCAGGCCGGAGTACGCCAAAGAATGTATGACACGTCCGGCTTCGGCATGACTCCGCGCAGTGACAGCCAGGCCAGCCCGTGGCGGTCGGCGTACGCGGTCAGCTTGCGGGCGTCCAGCTCGCTCAGGTCGCGCTCCCCCGCCAGCACCGGGGTCAGCGCGACGTGCCGCCACGCCTGCCCGGGGTCCTTCAGGTCATGGGCCCGCGCGAGCTGCTCGACGGCCGCCTGCACGGCGATCGCCACCTGCCCCAGCCGCCCGCCCTCGGTGCCGCGAGGCTCGATGGGGGCCAGCAGGTTGACGGTGGCGATCTCCGCGCCGGCCTCGCGGGTGAGGCGCAACATCGTGACGTCGCCGGGTGCCAGGCCGTCGCGCCGCAGCGGCAGCGTGACGCTGACCCGCAGGTCGCGCTCGTTCTGCAGGGCGCCGATCGCCCGCGCCCTGCGCAGCACGGTGGCGCGCTCGCCGCCGTCGCGGACCTCGAAGTCGACGGCGGGGGCGTCGAACGCGTCGGCCACCCGCCGGTAGGCGTCGGTCAGAGCGCCGGACCGGGTGCAGGTGGCGGCCAGTTCCTTGCCGCCGGAGCCGCCGAGTACGGGGACCACGTCACCGCCCGCCGCTCTGAGCCGCTCGATCCGCTCGGCCAGCGGGCGGGCGGATCGGACGTCCGCCGCGTCCCCGTCCGGCTCGGCCGTGTCGTTGTCCGGCTCGGCCGCGTCCCCGCCCAGCTCGGCCGCGTCCCTGCCCTTGAGGCCCGCCCACTTGGGCGCGCAGCCGTCGCCGTCCGCGACGAGGTGGCCGAGGGCGTAGCGGCGGATGCCGGTGCGGCGGGACTCGGCGGCCAGGTCGTGGCCGGGGTCGCGAGCGGTGTCCACGAACCCCACGAACGC